>JAHDSP010000171.1 GCA_018432645.1 Bacteroidales bacterium
CATTATCTTCAAAAGACTGCATGGCACACAAAATTCTATGTCGCCAAAAGAAACTCGTTGTGAGACTAATATTTGCAATTCTGGCACACTCTCTCAAGCTCATTCCTGCACTCATACATTTGATATATTCGAGCATTTTACCCTTTTTATGAACACCGTACATAAAAGTGCCTGTGGTAACTCTGAATTGCCTACCACAGGTTTTGCAACGGTAATTTTGTACTCCACTTTGCAAACCATTTTTAATTACATGACTACTATTGCAATCTGGACAAAGTACACCAGTAGACATTGCCTTAATTTCTTGGTAATCGACTACATCTTTGCCTTTCTCGATCATCTCATTATAGAGATTATCGTATAATTCACGTGTACCTTCTTTAGTAAGGGTGAATATTTTCGTTGGGTTTTCAAATATTTTATCCATAACAATAAATTTTTATGCAAATATATAAATTATTTTTATTCAAAAAACTTGATATTATAAAACAATTTTATTTTTTAATATTTAGATTGAACCTGTTCCCATCAGGTTCAATCTAAATATCCCATCAAGTCTTACTAAAATTATATAATCTAGCCCCTATTTCATTATTTTAATCCCATTAGTACTAGTGCCTCAATATTATTCGTATATGGCAAAAAATCAAAAAAATGTATGTGATTAATTAAATAATGATTTTTTAAACAATTCAAATCTTTGTTTAATGATTTGGGATTACAAGATAAGTAAGCTATTTGTTTTGGAGGCTTTTTTAGTATTTTTTCTATAAGTTGCTCGCCAATACCAGATCTCGGAGGATTTACATATAAAGAATAATTATTGAAAAAAGTTGAATTTCCTAAAATAATATGATTAATTATTGTTTCTACATTACCTGTATAAAGATTAGTGTTAAATGAATTTTTTTTAGCACATTCTATAGAAACGGGAGATTGCTCGACTCCTATTATTCTATTGAAATATCGCTCTGAATTAGCAGACATGATACCAATGCCGCAATATATATCTAACAAATTTTCATTATTTTTTAAATAATCTATTGCAATTTGTAAACTTTCAATATGAATTGAGCTAATTTGCTGCTGAAAAGCCAATGGATGATACCAATAACCTAAATCATTTCTGAGGAACGTTTCACCATAGATAGGGTAAAGATAACTTTTTAAAAAAACTTTATTTCCAGTAGCTGGATTCAAATGTAAAAATAAATTAGGGAAATCTCTTTCAGTGAATATATCTTTAGTTAATTCAATATATTTAGGTAGTTTATTATAGTGATCTTTTATTACAAGCACAATAGCCATATCATTAAATAAAATATATTTTAAAGGGAATTTATCAAAATGTGGTAGAGAATATTTAGTGATTTCAATTAACTCATTAATAGATTGTGAATGCAAGGGGCAATTATTGATATTAACTACATCATTATTTTGAATCAATCCGATTTTGGGTGGAATTATAGTAGAATCCACATGTAGAAGGGATTTTTTGCGATAGTGCAATTGATTAAGTGGGTGGAGAGTAATAGATTCATTTTTATCAATTGATAGTATATTAATAGCTTTATCTAATTTTTTCGACCAGATTTCTCGATAAGTACCATAAGAAAAAGAACATGCATGGCAATTAGGATGTACATTACACATAATTAAAACACTCTATGCGCGCAAATTTATAAAGCAAATATTGTGATAAAAAAAATTAGTCAATTATGATTTTATTTTTTATTTTTTATATTGCTTATTTCAAATAAAACGTAATCTTTAGCTACTTTATCCCCTTCCTTGACATTTATTTTTTTTATCTTACCGTCGATAGGAGCTAATACTTTATTATTCATTTTCATCGCTTCTAAGTCGCATAGTATATCGCCTTTGTGTATTTCTTCTTTTTCTTTTACACGAATACCTTTGATAATACCAGGGATGAAGGAATATACTAAATGCAAATCTTTTTTAGTATACGATTTACGTTTTTTATATTTAGAAGGTATAATAGTAAAATACGTAACATCATTAATCATAAATTCTTCAAATTGTTGTGAATTTTCTTTTATATCTTGACTGATATTATTTTCTTGATTTTTCATAATAAAATATTTTTAGAATGGTGGAATGCCATGTTTTTTTTCAGGCATGACAACTGTTTTATTAGTAGAAATTTGCAAAGAGTGAGCTATATACATACGTGTATCTTTAGGATCTATAACAGCATCTATATGACCATAGGCAGCAGCTACATAAGGATTAGCGAATTTTACTCTATATTCATCGACTTTCTTTTTTCTCATCTCTTCTGGATTTTCTGCTTCTTGAATTTCTTTTTTAAAGATAATATTTGCAGCTCCTTCAGGTCCCATAACAGCAATTTCAGCAGTAGGCCATGCAAAGACAAAATCAGCTTGTAAATGACGAGAGCCCATAGCTATATAACCACCACCATAAGCCTTACGAAGAATTATTGTGATTTTAGGAACAGTAGCTTCGCTATAAGCATACAATATTTTGGCGCCATGTCTGATCACACCACTATGCTCTTGATCTACACCAGGTAAATATCCAGGTAAATCTACTAAAGTAATAATAGGAATATTAAAAGCATCACAAAAACGTATAAAACGAGCTGCTTTATCGCTGCTATCTACATCTAAAACACCTGCTAAATATAAAGGTTGATTAGCAACTATTCCCACAGTCATGCCTTCTATTCTTGCAAATCCTACAACTACATTTGGTGCAAATAATTCCTGTACTTCAAAGAAAAAGCTCGCATCGGCTATTGCTCTAATAATATCTCTAACGTCATATGGTTCTTTTTCATCATTAGGAAATATTTTAGAAATTTTATATTCTTTGGTGTCTGGTTCTTCAGCTTCTAACATTTCTGGTTTATGTGAATTATTCCATGGAATAAAACTTAATAAAGTTTTAATTTGAGTAAAACATTCAAATTCATTATAAGCGAAAAAATGAGCATTACCACTTATAGAAGCATGTGTACGAGCACCACCTAACTCTTCCATAGATATTTCTTCTCCCAATACAGTTTTAATAACCTCTGGCCCAGTGATAAACATTTTAGAAATGCCGTCAACTACAAAAACAAAATCTGTAAGAGCTGGCGAATATACAGCTCCACCAGCACAAGGACCTAAAATAACGCTAATTTGAGGTATTACTCCTGATGATAAGGTATTTCTATAAAAAATTTCACCATAACCAGCTAAACTATTGACACCCTCTTGTATACGAGCTCCACCAGAATCATTAATACCTATCAAAGGTACTTTCATCTTAAGAGCATGATCCATAATTTTAGTAATTTTTTTAGCATGCATATATCCAAGAGAGCCACCAGCTACAGTAAAATCTTGAGCATAGATACACACTGGATGACCATCTACAGTTCCAGTACCTGTAACTACACCATCACCAGGTAAATATTTTTTGTCCATATCAAAATCTTTACCTGCATGCTCTACAAATAAATCATATTCATGAAAAGAATCTTTATCAAGAATAGCTAATATTCGCTCGCGAGCAGTGAGTTTACCCATAGATACTTGCTTCTCTATAGCATTCATACCTCCACCCTGTTGAGCATTTTGCATTCGCTTTTTTAATTCTCGTGTCTTTTGCCTTAATGACATAATTCTAATTTTTTTGTTTTAATTGAACTGCAAATATAAATTTATTTTTTAAAATGAGATTAATTGAGTTCTTTAGCCGAAATATGGTTTTAAAAAAATAATGTAAAAATATTTTTAACTAGTAAAGCCACACCATAAGCTATAATTGTAGGATAAATAGCTGCGAATATTGACCACCACCAAGATCCAGTTTCTCTTTTAATAGATGACAATGTAGCTATACATGGGCAATAAAGTAATGCAAAAAATAATAAACCCGCTGCTGCTGGAGGTGATAGCATATGAGCAATGGAACCTTCGGTGGGCAAGACTATAGACAATGTAGATACAATAAGCTCTTTAGCCACCGTACCAGTAATAAGTGCAGATATTATATGCCAATCATACCCCAATGGTTTAAATATAGGTTCTAATACTGTGCTTATTTTAGCTAAATATGAATTAGAAATTCTTTCGAGATTTAACTGAGTTTGTAAAGAATCTAATAAAGTAGCATTAGTTGGAATATCAGTAATATTGGCTATTTGATTTTCTATTGCTTTTATACTGTCACTTTTCATAGGAAAGTGAGATAAAAACCAAATTGCAATGGATGCTATAAAAATTATTGTACCGATTTTTTTCAAATACATAGATGCTCTAAACCACATATGTTTGGCAATAGCATTAAATGTGGGCATTCTATATGGTGGCAGTTCCATTACAAATGGAGAAGCCTCTTTAGCAAATAAAAATTTTCGAAACAAAATAGCTACAATAGCAGCTATTAATACTCCTGTTAAATATAATATAAATGGCATATATGCCAGTGAATTGGGGAAAAATATATTAATAATTAACACATAAATTGCCAATCTAGCATTACATGAAAAAAATGGATTTATCAATATGGTTATTTTCCTATCTGATGGATTCTCTAGAATTCTAGAAGACATTATTGCAGGCACATTACATCCAAACCCCATTATCATAGGTATAAATGATTTGCCATGAAGTCCTATACGATGCATCAATTTATCCATCAGAAAAGCCACTCTACTTAGATAGCCTGTATCCTCCATGAAAGCAATAAATAAAAATAAAATAACAATATTTGGTAAAAATACCAATACACTTCCTACACCTGTGATGACACCATCTATTAATAAATCTTTAAAAAGTGATGTCGGCAAAAGTCCAGATAAAAATACTTTAATCCAATCTATTCCTAAACTCATCCAATTCTGCAAAAAACTACCTAAATAAAATGTAGAAAAAAACATGATATACAAAAAAGCAAGGAATATAGGTATTCCCCAAATTTTGTGTGTTAATATTCTATCTAGTTTATCAATACCTTTATCAGAGTCATCTCGTGAATATGTTAATGTCTCTTTCAATGCTCCTTTTATGAAACCATATCTAATATCAGTAAACAGAAATTCAGTTGGTTGATTATATTGATTTTCGATACTTTCTATACATTTATCTACTATATGTTTCAAAGAGGCATACTCATTTCGATTTATTAAACGAAGAAATTCTGGATCTTTTTCTAACAATTTAATAGCAACGAAGCGTGTAGATATAGCAGATTTAGTGAAATTCGTTTTAGCAATTTCATTTTCAATTTTATCTATACAATTTTCTATAGGGAGAGGGAAATGAACTACACTTTTAACAGTTAATTTAGATTCATATCTATTGATCACAGCATCCAATAGTACATCAATGCCTTTATTTTTATTAGCTATTGTAGGAATAATAGGTATTTTAAGCATCTCGCTAAGTGAATTTATGTTTAATTTGGTAGATTTTTTTGATAATTCATCGAACATATTGAGAGCTATTACCATAGGATAATCTAGTTCCATTAGCTGAGTAGTTAGTAGCATATTACGTTCAATATTAGTAGCATCTATCACATTAATAATAACATCTGGCATTTTTTGAAGTAAATAACGACGTACATAAGCCTCCTCGGGTGAAAAAACTTGTAATGAATACGTACCAGGTAAATCTACTAAAGTGATTTTATAATCTCTATATTCTATAATGCCAGTTTTGGCATCAACTGTTACACCAGCATAATTCCCCACGTGCTCATGTGCACGACTAGCAAAATTAAAAATAGTGGTTTTCCCAGAATTAGGATTACCTATAAGAGCTACTTCAATATTTTTACTTTTTTTTGTGATTATATGCTTAACATTTGTCGAGAAAATATCAATATTTTCTAACTCATGCAATTCTTCTTCTGTAGTGATTTCAATGTTAATTGCTTCACTTCGTCTAAGAGAGACTTTAGATCCCATCACTTGAAACAGCAATGGGTCATTTAATGGAGCTTTGTGCAATAGAGTAACTTTTTCATTAGTTTTAAATCCCATCTCCATTAATCTATGGCGAAAAGTCTCATTGCCCCTAATCTTTACTATATAGCCACTCTGTCCAATATCTAAATCATTTAAAGTCATTTATAAATTTTAAATATTTTGCAAAATTAATGAATAAAGATCTACAATCATATTAAGCTGATAAATATAAATGCATTAAAATGAAAGGAACCTTTTCTGCAATAAAATAATTGTTTTACTATGTACGATATTTGTTTATAATGTTTAATTACAAAAAAAATTACAGCATAAGCTTTTGCAATTCATTAATTGTATCATCTGCACGAATATGTAATATACCTACACCACCACGTTGAGACCATTCTTCAATATTTTTTTTCATATCATCGATAAGAATATGATCATTAGCACTGAAATTTTGCTTTTCTTTTCTAGTAGTTATATGATATTGTATATCTAGTCCTAGCTCTTTTTTAATCCATTGTTCCTTGCATTGAGTAGCTATTTTTGCCATAGATGTAGGCACAGATGAAAGAATAATTGGATTATATGGACTTATATACTGCCACAATTCTTTTCCATCACTTTTCCATTGAATACCACACCAAAAGTCCTTTGCTCGACTAGTTATAGAAGCCCAAAAAGTTGAATAACCATAAGCATTAATAAATTCTTTTGGATGTTTACCAAATAATTCTATAAATCTGCCGTCAAAATCAGTTAGCACTCCATCGAGATCACAAAATATTTTCATTATTTTTTCTTTTTTTAATTTGACGCCAAAGCACTATTATAGCAGATAACAAAATTACTACTGAAAAGATAGCCACATATTTAGGATTTATATTATACAAAATTCCCATCAACCAGCTACCAATAAACCACGTAATACCGTAAAAAGTATAATAAATACCTAATATTCTTCCTCTATAATTTACCTCTACATTATCTGCTATATATGCTAAAGCTATACTCTCCATAGCACCTAATAATACACCCCACAATATTAAACCAATTACTATATTTGTTATATTAGTAGTCAAGAAAACCAATGGAGCAAAAGATAAACCAATAATAGCTGCTATCCATAGCGTAATTGCACCTTTTTTATCGTATAAATTACCAAAAATGAATGCTGCCAGTCCATCTACTCCCATCACCATCATATATAACAAAGTAATATATTTGATATCTATCACTTTATTGGTTTCAATATGAAAAGCCATCAGAGGGAAATCAGCCATTCCTACAGCTAATAAACCTATAGCGATGATATATAATAAAATAGGCTTTATTTTTTTGAGTTCTAATTTTTGTGTAGGAGCATCAACCTCAGAATCTGTTAATTCAAATTCTTCTGCTTTAGGGAAAAGAGCTTTAGATATAGTTAAAACTATTAGTGTGAGTAAAGCTGGGATAGCTAAGCTAGCAAATGCCCATTGATATTGAGCATATGTGCCAGCAGACTCTTTCCATTGCATAATGAAAAATAAAAGTAAAGGCCCCAGCATAGCTCCTATTTGATCTAAAACTTCTACAAAACCAAAGCCTTTTCCTGTACCTACACGTTTAGCAGCAAAAGATACCAATGTTGTTTTAGCTGGAGCTCTTACTGCCTTGCCTAATCTCTCACAAACTATTAAAATAGCAGCCCATATCCATCCATTGGGTGGTACTACAGCTAGCAGTGGAATAGCAATTAAATTAATAGAATAACCAAGAATGGTAAAAAGCCAATATTTCTTAGTTTTATCAACTACAAAACCAAATACCAACCTGATTGTATATCCTATAAATTCTCCCAATCCAGAAACGAAACCAACAGCAGAGGCACTAGCACCTAAAAATAATAAATATGGACCTATCAAGCTACGTGCACTTTCGTAAGTCATATCTGCTAAAAGACTCACAATACCCATTAATAGCAAAAAGGTAAAAGCTTGTTTTTTTAATTTTTTATCTGTCATTTTCATTTTTATTGTTTAAAAAAGCTTTAATATAAAATTCAGAATTTGATAACGAAGTTAAGGTCCATTTACATAAAATTATGTAATACTCCTCATTAGAAAGTTTAAGTAATTTATTCATTTTTCTCATACGTTGTGTAATAGTAAATAACGAAATACCTACTGCTACAGACACATTTAAGCTTTCAGCAAAACCATACATTGGTATATACAAAAAGTTATCTGCTAAAGAAATAGCCTCATCTGATAAGCCTTCTTTTTCTATACCAAACATTAGAGCTATTGGTTTATCTAGCGGCAAAGTTTCTGGTGTATAAACTTCAGATAAATGTGATGAGGTAGCTACAATATTAAAATTATGTTGTTTGAGTATATTGACACAATCTGTCAAACCATCTTCGCCATTATATGACGATATATCTACCCATTTATCACTACCTAAACATATATCTTTGTTAGGATTAAATTTATTTCGCTTTTCAATAACATTAACATATTGTATGCCCAATGCATCGCAGGTACGAATAATAGCACTAGCATTATGACTCTGATAAACATCCTCTAATATTAATTGCACATTGGAAATTCTATTACTAATGACATTATAAAATTTATCTAATCTTTCATCTGTTAAAAATTGCTTAATAAAATCAAAAAATTCTTTATAATTAATATTATCAGGTAAATTCATAAAAATTCATTTATTAACAAAATTATAATTTTTTACGTATTAACGTAATGCCAAAATGCTCAATAAATACATTATTCTACTTCCCACTATTGCATCCCATTCAGATAAACCACTAACCTCACAGAGATCAAAACCAATAACTTTTTTATTAGTTTTACTAATCAAATAAAACAAATATTCTATTTGTTCATAACTCAATCCACCAGGTACAGGTGTGCCCGTCTCAGGGCAAAGATAAGGCTGTAAACCATCTATATCAAAACTAATGTATATATTATCTGTTAATAAATCAACTATTTGCTTTGCAATATCATGAAAAGATTTACCATTGAACAATTGTACATTAATATCAAAATTATAAAAAGTAACTATATTATCACTTTCAGCCACTAAATTTTTCTCTGCTTCACAATAATCCCTTACGCCAATCTGAACTATTTTATTTACATTATCGTATTTATTTAAAATATTATACATTACTGAAGCATGAGAATATGTAAATCCCAAATAAGTATTTCTGAGATCATGATGAGCATCTATCTGCAAAATACAAAAATCATCATATACATTCTGAATAGCATCTATCACACCATAAGTTATACTGTGCTCACCGCCTATCACTCCTGGTATTTTGTCATTTTGTAAAATTTGAAATACAAGTTTAGATATTTCATTTGATGCTTTTTCACAGACATTATTAATAATGTATTGTTCATTTTTTAACTCATCATTAAGCAATTGATTATTCTCTAAAAAATCAATAATTTTTTTTGCACTTGGACGATACGACTTGCTGATATTTAGAAAAAAATATTCATTACTATTATCCCAATAAATACCTTTTTGCCAAGCATAAGAGTCTAAATTATTCATTAAATCTATTTGGGATGAAGCATCCTTGATTTTATGAGGAGCATATAAAGTACCTTCTCTAAACGTTGTGGTGAGCTCAAAGGGTATAGATAATAAAATCAAACTACTTTCAGATTTATCATATGACAACCCAAAAACACCATATTTAGAAATATTATCGATGTTGTTCACTTTTTTTTAACAAAAATAAAAAAAAATATGTTAAAAAATTGTAAAAGGGATGGGGGAGGGGAATGTAATAATAATTATGTAAAGGATTTTATTTGCTTATATTTTAAAAATATATTATTTTTGCAAAAAAATTTTTGTAATATGAAAGACATAGTATCAAACCTCAAAGAGTATTTATCCCAAGGCAAACAGCTCAATTTAGAATTCCTTAATAATCTCTACAATAAGATGAAGCTCCAAGGCAACGACGTTGTAGATTATCAACATCTAAAAGCTCAAAGCGTCTCTCCACAATGCCCTCATTGTAAAAGCATCCATATCAAAAAAAATGGCCACCAGCAAGGCCAGCAAATGTATAAATGTAAA
>JAHDSP010000036.1 GCA_018432645.1 Bacteroidales bacterium
GGTGAAACTAACAAACCATGATACTTTCGCGTATTGCAATATATAATTGTAGTGCTCGCATATGATCCAGCTCTATTAGCCCTGATAATCTCTCTATTCAATGAAAACTCTAAATTTACAAGCTGCTGTTTGTCAAATAATAAATAACTCATACTCAATAGTATATTTTTTGCAAAATTAATAAAATAATGTCAATTTATAAAATAAATATGTTAATTAAATGTAAAATAATTGTTATTTGTTTATTTTTTTTCAACTATAATAATATAATAAAAATTATAGAAAAATCTCATATTCAAAAATGCGGGATTAATTAGAGTAGACTAATAATTTTGGAGTTATTTCATAAATTAAAAAAATATTTGGGAAAATTTATTATCTAAACTCTTATATCAAAAAAATAAAAAAAATTTTTTTTATTTAAAAATTTTTTATAATTTTGCATGTCAAACCATAAAAAATGAAAATGGATATGAAAAATTTAGTAGTAGTAGCATTAGTAGCAGGTATGATGGTATTAGCATCATGCGGAAATGCTCAGAAAAAAGCAGAACAAGCAAAATTAGACAGTGCACGTATAGCAGATAGCATTGCAAAAGTACAAGCTGATAGCGCACGCATAGCTGATAGTTTAGCTCAAATCGAACAAGCAAGATTAGACAGCATTGCTCAAGCAGAAGCAGCTAGTCAAAAACAAACAACCCCAAAACCAGCAACCCCAAAACCAGAAACACAAACTGAACAAGTAAAAGCTGGTCAAGGTAAAGGCTAAGAACTTTCTTAAATAAAAGAAAGTAAAAAAGCCACTCATCATGAGTGGTTTTTTTATTTATACTTTTTCTTCAATATTTTTTATATCATTGAAAATGGAATGAATTTCTTCCAGACTTGTTGCTTCTAATAATGCAACACGATATTGTTTTATATTTGCAATACCTTTAAAATAATTTTTAAAAAATTTTCTCATCTCAATAATAGCAACTTTTTCATTTTTCATTGCTGCGAGTTCGTTGAAATGCCTTTTGCATATTGCTAATCTCTCGTTAATACTTATTGGTTTTGGTGAAATGTTTTTTAAAATATAATCATTACAATCTCTAAAGATCCAAGGATTGCCGATAGCAGCTCTACCAATCATCACACCATCCACACCATAATCATCAAATAAAAGCTTTGCTTTCTCAGGATTATCTATATCTCCATTTGCAATGAGGGGAATAGAAAAAGAAGAATCAGATTTTAATTTTAAAAAATAATCCCAATCAGCATTACCAGAATAAAGTTGTTTCCTAGTACGAGCATGTAGAGTCAGAGCTGCGATGCCACAATCTTGCAATCCACGTGCGATATTATCTATAATAATTGAAGTTTCATCCCAGCCTAATCTAGTTTTTACTGTTACTGGTACATTTACATTTTTAACAACATTTTTGGTTATTTCTAGCATTAATTCAGGATTTTTTAATAAAGCGGCACCAGCACCTTTAGACACAATTTTTTTCATAGGACAACCAAAATTCAAATCTATAATATCTGCACCAGCAGATTCTACTAATTTAGCTGCTTGTCCCATTATTTCTGGATCATTACCAAATATTTGAACTACAAAAGGGAACTCATCTTCATTTTTACTAATTTTATCAAAACTAACTTTTACATTTCTAATGATTGCATCAGCAGAAACGAATTCAGAATATGTAAGTGTAGCTCCCATTTCTTTACAAATTTTTCTAAATACTTTATCAGTAATGCCATCCATAGGAGCTAAAATTATTGGATATCTACTAAGGTCAAACTTCCCTATTTGCATAGTTTTTTATTAATTTTGCAGTAGTAAAATTAATAAAAATGAACGATATTAAAATTAATTGGAAAAGTTTTTTAACTTTCTTAGCATTATTCCTGGCAGCAGCATTATTTTTTAACCTCGCCATGTCATTTGTACTTTTATCAACAAATAATTTAAGCAACCCCCGAGCAATAATGTTAGCAAATACTATCGCACATTTATTTACTTTTACAGGAGTAGGAATAGCTTTCCCATTATTAAATAAATATAAAATTTACGAATTTTATCAAAATAGACCATATAAGGATTTGCTATTTTTAATACTAACGTTTTTTGTAGTTTTATTAATCCAACCATCTTTATCTTTATTAACTGAAATAACTAATTTGATAAAATTACCATCAAATATTGATAATTTTTTTAGCCAATATGAAAATATGGCAAATGAATTATTGAAACAAACAATGAGTGGTAGTGGTATTGGCTTTTTGTTATTGAATATAGTCTATGTGGCATTGGTGCCAGCTGTTGGTGAAGAATTAATCTTTAGAGGAATAATACAAAAATATTTAATAAAATTAACAAAACATGCATGGATTGGCATTATCTTAACAGGACTTATTTTTAGCTTATTCCATTTATCCTGGAGTACAATTTTAGCAATTTGGTTTTTTGGGATTATTTTAGGAATAGTATATTATACCACTGGAAATATCTGGTATCCTATATTTATGCATTTTATAAATAATCTAATGGCAACCATCTTATATTGGTTAGCTAGTAATCATAAAATATCTTATTCATTAGAAGAAATTGATAATATTAAATTTCCACTATGGATAGAATTAATATCACTAATATTAATGGTTTTATTTATAATTTTTCTATTAAAATTTATTAAATTAAAGAGAGAAAACACAAAAGATATTTGATGAAAACAAAAATTTTTCAAACAATAAATATAGATGATGAAAAATATATAAACTCTTTGATAAAAATATATCCATATATAGAATTACGCTTAGACTACATCACAAAAACGAACATTAATAATATTTTTACACAAAAAAATGATAAAAATGAGATTATAGCTACCATACCTATCAAAGGAACAAATAATGAATACGCATTTGCAGTATTCAATAAAGTAATTAATTTGGGAAGTGATTATATAGACATAAATATAGAAAGCTTAAAATATCAAGAGACTACAGCAATAATTAATTATGCAATAACAAAAAAATGCAAAACAATTTTATCTGTTCATAAAATAAATGGCATAATAAATATTCATGAAATAGATGAA
>JAHDSP010000115.1 GCA_018432645.1 Bacteroidales bacterium
AGTAGATATGACATTAAATAATGGTAAAGGAGATATTATAACTAAAAATGTACATCTTTTAGGAACTGCAACTACTGAAAAAATTTGTGCTGTTAGACATGCAAATGGTTGCGATTATTGGATAATATGCATTCCAGTTAATACCAATAACTTTTATGTATATTTATTAAATGATAACGGTTTAAATACTAGTCCTATCATCAGTACTACAGGACCAGAATATCAAAATAAAATAGGATATATGAAAATATCTTCTAATGGGCAATTGATTGCAATAGCACAATGTGGTGGAACTAATAGAGGTATATATATTTATGATTTTGATAATAATAGTGGCTCTGTATATCTCAAATTTAATGATATACCAACAGTGGGGGGCTCTTCATGTTATTATGGAGTAGAATTTTCTTCTAATAATCAATTTTTATATTTTACTACATTAAATATTCAAAACATCTATCAATATGATCTTAGTGTATTATCTAACATTGATTTTCAAAATTCAAGAACATTAATTGGTACGATTTCTAATGACTATAATTATATGATTGGAGCTTTGCAATTAGGACCAAATGGTAAAATATATGTAGCACTAGAAGACCAAACTAAACTAGCTGTAATCAATAATCCAAATCTACAAGGAACCGCTTGTAATTTCATAGATATGGCTCAAGATTTAGCAGGCAAAAAATGCCAATTAGGGTTGCCTACATTCCCTAACTCGTATCTTTTCCCTCCAAATTCCATTATTTTTAATGACACAGCATGCGTCATGGATACTGTCATTTTCACATTATTAGAAAATAATTATATTAGTCTAAATTGGAACTTTTTTAAAATTAATAACCCAAATTATCTTTATGCTACTTCTAATATTCAATCACCAGAAATAGCGTTTAATGATACAGGTAAATATATTATTTATGCTATTATAGAAACTCCTTGCCAGATAGATACAATTACAGACACTATTACTATCCTTAGTAGTCAAAGTATAGATATTTCTACTACTGCTGATACTATTTGCAAAGGACAAAGCACAACTCTTATAGCAACTGGAGCCGATTCATATCAATGGAGTACAGGACAAAGTAGTAATAATATTATCGTCTCACCTTCGACTACAACTACATATTCTGTTACTGGCTATAGTAATATAGGATGCCCTGCAGTAAGCTCTATAACAATATATGTAAATAATGGATTTGATTTATCTTATATCAATAATCCTGAAATATGTGGTCAAAATAATGGAAGTATAATATTAGAAATTTCTGGTGGTAATCCACCTTTTAACTATAATTGGTCAAATGGATCGTCAGATTCATTAATAAATAATCTATCGAGTGGCTTTTATCAGGTTACGGTAACAGACGCAAATAGTTGCTTCGAAACAGCTAATATATATGTGTATGATCACAATACAGTTTCTGCTAATTTTTCTTATGCACCAACTAATATAACTATTGATAATCCTGTTGTAAGCTTTATTAATAATTCATCAGGAGGTACAAATTTTTTGTGGGACTTTGGGGATGGGTATACTTCAAATGAGCATTCTCCTGAGCATACTTATGAAACTATAGGAACATACACAGTTATTCTAATAGTTTCTGATGATCAAAACTGTGTGGACACTGCTATTACTATTTTAGAGATCAAAGATTTCACTACTTATTATGTGCCTAATGTTATTACTCCTAATGATGATGGTCAAAATGATTTTTTTCATATTTTCGCTAATAATATTGAACTTAATAATTTCGAAATGCGCATTTTTAATCGATGGGGCAATCAAATATTCTTCACTACTAATCCCAATATAGGTTGGGATGGTAAATATAATGGCAAATTAGTTCCGCAGGGCGTTTACTATTATATTATTAATTTCACCGACTCTCAAAATTATAATAAACACATTCTACAAGGTAGTTTAACGGTAATATATTAAATCCCAATAATTTTATTTTCATTAAATTCATTTTTTATTATAAATTTGCATATAAAATTATATAATTTTATACAAAAAATATCTTTAATATTATGAAAAATAAAACATTAGTTCTTTTAGCATTTTTGTTTTTGCTAATCAATGAATGCATGTTTGCTCAAAATTTATCAATATCTCAGCTTTTATCACCCACTAATTATTTCGGATGTACTAGCTACAATGATAGCCTAATGGTAGAAATACAAAATAATTCTACAGATACTATTCATCAGGACAGTACTTGGTTTTATATTGACATTAATAATACAATTGTAGATAGCATCAGCATTCCACAGAGAGACTTAGGTACTAATGAAAAAGATACTATCAATATACCATTGTCATTTAGTAATTATGGGAAATACGTCGTGATGGCATATTTAAATGCCTTAGATTCATCTGATATTGGAGATACTCTTAATTTTAATATTTATGTACAATTATCAGGTAATTATACTGTAAATCCTTCATTACCTGCAAGTATGACAAATTTTATTTCTTTGTCTGAAATGGCTAAAGCTTTAGAGGGTGGAGCTTGTGGCCCAATAACAATTCAAATTGCTAGTGGGTTATATAATGAACAGTTTATTCTATGGGATGCTCCTGGGATAAATTTAAATAACAACATTACGATTACTAGTGAGGCAAATATTGCTGACTCTGTGATAATAGCTTACACTCCATCTGATAATACAAACAATTATATTATTGGTATTAGAGGATTAGATTATCTGACTTTGGAGCATTTAACTTTGCAAAATAATTCTTCTTCTTATGGGCATGTTATAACTATAGATAGCTCTAGCACTCATAATACTTATCAATACTTAAAATTAATTGGCAATCAAACTACATCTACTTCTATTGATATGGCACTGATACATTCATCTGCGGGCATCAATACCTTGGATTCTATGAGTAATTATTCTAATAATATATTGACAGGTGGCAGCTATGGAATGTATTTGTATGGGAATAATATTAACCATGAGAAATATGTAAATATAAAAAATAACAAATTTGTAAATCAATATAATTGCGGTATTTTCACGTATTATTTATCAGATTTTACAATTGATTCTAATATTATAGTTACAAATTCTAATAATAATAATTTCAATGGTATATATTCCAGATATGGTAAGGGTAACATACAATTTAGCAGAAATCAAATATTTGCCACAAATGCCTCTGGAGATTTTATTTACGTAAGAGATTTGGAAGGAGATATAAATAATCCAATCTTAGTAGATAATAATTTTATTATCCAGGATGGAGGTACAGCAACAGTGAGAGCATTGTATCCATATAATTGTAAATATTTAGATATTGTATACAACACTATCAAAGTATTTGGTGGCAGTAGCACTAGTGGTAGAGCTATCTACATTAACAAATCTACTGGGGGAGATTACAATAATTTGAAAATATTGAATAATATTTTTGTAAATACTGGCGGTGGCTATGCTATTGAGATATCAGCAACAGCTCTATCAGAATCTTATTTATCTTTTTTAAATAACAATGTATATTATTCCACAGGCCAATACCTTGGTAAAGCTGGCACTACCAATTATGCAGATATTAGTCAATGGCAATCTGCTATGTCTAGTTATGGCTTTGATACACAAAGCATTAGTTATGATCCACAATTCATGAATGACAGCTCTTTCGTTTTCACAAATGTTGGATTAGATAATATAGCAATCCCATATTCTGGCATTAATTATGATATTGCTGGTAATATTCGCAGTAGCTCACATCCAGATCCTGGTTGCTATGAATTCCATACTTTAGAGCACGATATTAATGTTATAGATATCACTGCCCCTATTAATTCTTGTGGCCTCACTAATGAAGAATTTATAAGTGTTTTAATTGCTAATAATGGTTCTAATGATGAAACTAATATACCTATCTCTTTATCAAATGATGGTGGCTTAACCTGGTCAATTAATGAAATCATACCATCTATAAATGCGGGCGATACTATTTCTTATACTTTTTCTCAAGGAATAGATATGTCAATACCACAATCTTACGATATTGCTATTAAAGTTAATCTATCTACTGATGAAAATCCAGTAAATGATCAAAAAAATACAACAATAACTAATTATCCATATATAACCAATTTCCCATACATAGAAAGTTTCGAAGCTAATGATGGTATGTGGACAAGTGGAGGAGTTAGTAATAGCTGGCAATGGGGTATCCCTAATGGTATTTTGATTAATACTGCTTCAGATGGTACTCATGCATGGGTTACTAATTTGACTGGTAATTATAATGCTAACGAAAAAAGCTATGTACAATCACCATGTTTTGATTTTTCTAATTTATCTGATCCGTGGATATACATCGACATTTGGTATGAATGCGAAACTGGTTGGGATGGTGCTAATTTGCAATATTCTACAGACTTGGGAAATACATGGCATACTGTGGGCAATTTCGGTGATGCCAACTGGTATAATGTGACAAACATAACTAGTCTAAATACTCCTGGATGGTCTGGTAATGCAACTTTTGGTAGTAGTGGATATATCACTATGCATCATTCTTTGTTACCTGCTGCTGGCAATTCTCAAGTAACTTTTAGAATAAATTTTGCTTCTAATATGATTAATAATAATTTCGAAGGGGTAGCTTTTGACAATATTAAAATAATAGAAAGAGGTAAAAATGTAGGATTAGTTGACATTGTATATCCCAATAATGACTGTGGTCTCAGTAATGATGTGCCTATAACTGTAGAAGCTTTTAATAATGGTACTGTAATTCAGCATAATATACCGATTAGGTTCTCTAATGACAGCGGTGCTACTTGGCAGATGGATACTATTCCACTTATCAATTCTCACGACACTATTTTATTTACCTCTAATGTAACTTTTGACTTTAGTAATCTGGGGCTTCATGCAGTAGCAGCAGAAATAATTTTAGATAATGATAGCATTATTTCAGATAATTACGTAGAAAAAACATTTTATAATAGTTTATTTGTAAATTCTTATCCTTATACTGATGATTTTGAAACTGATACTAATATTTGGATTAATGATGGTAACTGGTCATATACTCCTAGCGGCTCCATAATAAATGCTGCACATAGTGGAACACATGCACTATTTATTCCTGGCGATTTAGATACTGTATCAATGTTGATATCACCATGTTTCGATTTAAGTCAAATCACACATCCAGTCATTGAATTTTATCAATATATGAATGTAAATGATCCAGCAAGTGGTGGCGTCTTACAATACTCTATTGATAATGGAAATAATTGGTTAAATTTGGGCGATGAAGGGGATACTTTGAATTGGTACAACTCTTCCAGTATAGACTCATTAAATAATATTAGTAATGGCATTGGTTTTAGCACTAATACAAATGGATGGATTATGAGTCGTCATAATCTATTTGCTCTCAGTGGACAAAATAAAGTGAGATTTAGATTTGTATTTGCTAGCTCAAATACAGAAACTGGCGACGGTTGGGCAATAGATGATTTTCAAATATATAACAAGATAGGTGCTGACATCACAATAGATAGCCTACTATATCCTGTTTCAGATTGTCAATTAATGGATACTAATCTTACTATTAGAATAAAGAATCATTCCCAATTAAATATTAATACTGGTACACCTATGACACTCTCAGTATGGCAAGACAATCAATTTGTTTTTACTGAAAATTTTACTCTTTCTCAGCAATTATTACCTAATGAAAGTATGATATACTCCACTAATAATATATTAGATCTATCATTGACACCTCATAATTATAACATCAAAGCCTCTATCTATTACAGTCAAGATATTAACCCAGATAATGATACTGTGAATTTTATAATAAAAAGTTATGGTTTTCCAGTTGTAGAAGCCATGTTCCATGATTCTACAATTTGCTGGGATGAGCATGTAATATTGTATGCAAATGGTAATGCCCTTTACTACGTATGGCAACCAATTAATGACACATCTGCTTTTATTATAATAGATTCTACTAAAGTTCCAGATTTTGGTACATATCAATACATCGTTTATGGTTATAATCAATATGGCTGCTATACTACTGATACAGTAAACATCACTATAGATGATTGCTCATTAATATCAGAGAATATCATTGCTAATCTAATAATTTATCCTAATCCTACTAATGGAACTATTTATTTATCGGGTTTGCCATTAGGCGATTACAATATAGCTCTAATAGATCTCACTGGCAAATTATTATTATCTAAATCGATTAATATTAGCAGAGATAACGTAGTTATGAATTTCCCCCAAAATATTAATGAGGGAGTATACATCTTAAATATTTATAATTCCAATAAACAATGGAAGCAGCTAATACAAATCATTAAATGATTTAATAAGGTTCATTAGATGGGAGGTTACAATCATAATAAAATATGATTACATAAGATTTTTTATATTATATTTGCATCGTAGTTTAGTATAATGAAATTTGTGAAAAATGAAACGATTATTTATTTTATTTATTTGTTTATTTTTTAGCATTCACATATATTGTCAAGAAAATAATTGTTTAAGTATTACTAAAAGCAAACAACAAGAACAATTAGAAATAGCTATAAACAAGATCAATCATGGCATTAATAGTAAATTTGTAGAATCTCAAAAATTATATTTCAGTGAAGCGACAGATATATTGCGATCACTAAATGATAAAGAAGAATATCCTATTGTTAACTATTATTTAGCAATAACATATATTTATAAACCAGATAATAATTTTACTTTAGCAGAGCAATATTTAAAGAAAGTGATAGATGCTTGCCCAGATGAGATACCAGAGGCATATTTTCATTTAGGTAAATTGGCATATACTACAAATCAAAAATGTGATGCTATAAATTATTTTAAAAAATTTTTAACATATCAAGGGGATTTTGATACTTTATTCACAGAAGCCAAGATGCTGATGGAATGGAGCGAAGAGATATGCAAGCTAATAAATAATCCAGTACCATTTAATCCTAAATTAGTAAAAGGTATTAGCAGTCAATTAGACGATTATTTAGTTTCATTAAGTCCAGATAACGAAATAGCCTATTATACTAGGAAAACTAAAGACTACCAAATATCTGGCTATAAATCTGAACCAGCTTTTCAAGAAAAATTTTATTATAGTTATCGAATAGCAGATAATGTTTTTGATAATGGAAAAGAAATGCCATATCCATTTAACCGCAATGAGAATGAAGGTGGAGCAACAATTACTGGTAATAACAAAGAATTAATTTATACTGTTTGCAAAATGGTTACAAGTCCTCGTCAATATTACAATTGCGATCTTTATTCTTCTAAAAATATTAAAGGATATTGGACAGATATAGTACCTCTAGAGCGAGTAAATAGGCCAGACACTTGGGAAAGCATGCCATCTGTCACTGCTGATGGCAGAGAATTGTATTTCGTAAGTAATAGACCTGGCGGTGTAGGTGGTTATGATATCTATAAAAGTTTCAAAGATGAAAATGGAGAATGGTCTGAGCCTATTAATGTAGGAGAGCCTATAAACACTCCAGGTGATGAGAAATCGCCTTTTATCCATACTGATACACGTACCTTATATTTCAGCTCTAATGGTCGTCCTGGCGTGGGTGGATATGATATTTATTATGTGAAATTAAATGATAATAATGAAAAACCTGAAGTTAAAAATATTGGTTATCCCATTAATACTGAAAATGATGAAATAGGCTTCATTGTAAGTATAGATGGGAAATATGGCTATTTCTCTAGTAATAATATGAAAAATGAATCTATGGGTGGCATGGATTTTTATTATTTTTCATTATACAATGAAGCTAAACCAGAGGAAGTCCTTTTAGTAAAAGGAAATATAAAATCAGAGGATACTACTAAACCAATCAAAGCTACTGTACAAATTAAAAGCATGGAAAGTAAACATATAACTTTTATCCCAGTAGATGAAGATGGAGATTATGTAGCTAGTTTGCTAAAAAATGAAGATTATTTGCTAACAATAAAAGGTGAAGATATAGTATATCAAAGCACTTATGTGGCTGCTAAAGATTCTATAACTGCTCCCGTGATAAAATTAGAAATGGAAGTACAACCTATAGAAGTAGGTAAGCATTATCGCTTACACAATATCTATTTTGCTTTTAATTCAGCTGATATTTTAGCTAACTCACAAAAAGTACTTGATGAATTTATTGTATTTTTGAATGATCATCCAACATTGCAAATAAGTATAGAAGGACATACAGATAATGTGGGTAGCGACGAATTTAATCTCATTCTTTCCGAGAATAGGGCAAAAGCCGTATATAACTATTTAGTGAATAATGGAATAGATGCTAATCGTTTACAATATAAAGGTTTTGGAGAAAGTAATCCTATAGCTACAAATGAGACTGAAGAAGGTAGAGCTATGAATAGAAGGACAGAGTTTGTTATTCTTAATGATTAAAAATCTTTTGTTATAGAAAATATTAATCTAGGAGATCGAAATCCTTTCTCTTCTACTCCCCAAGCATAGTCTAAACGCATGAAATAACCTAATAACTCTGCTCTGGCACCTATGCCTAGCCCTCCTACTAATGGATTGCGTGGATTATTAATGATTACTGTAATTGGTTTGCTATAATAATATTCGGGCACATAAATATTTATATCAGAATATGGATTGAGCCCTATCCATGCTGAGCCTATATCACCAAAAAAGTTTAATTGGAAGCTATTTAAAAAAGATGATTTTATCGGTCTATTAAATAAAAATCTGAAAATTGGAAATCTGATTTCTGAATTTATTACTAAAAAAGAATTACCATTACGAATGTTTTGTGGCATACCTCTCAGATTAGTAGCTAAAGTCTGAAAAGAAAAATTCATATTAGGATCTAATATTGGTTGATACATATATCTTGGGAAAAGCCAATTATCTACACCACCTAAAATATATATTAATCTTGTAGAACCGAAGGAAGTAGCTCCAGCAATTCTATTAGCCCATATCAAAGTTCTATATATTTTAGTATAATTCCTATAATCAAATCCTACATTAAACATGTTTAGTTTAGTATTTATAAGCCCCTGATAATATTCGAAAAATATTTTTGCTCTTGTGCCATAATAAATATTAATCATTGGATTTCTAGTATTATCAAAGGTGAAATCTAATACTCCTCCACCCCATAGTGCATGATCATTAGGTTTTAGTAGACTAGCTTCATCAATTGATTTATAAGCGATATTATCATATTTAGCAAAAACATCTAATCTAATGGCTGCTACTTGATTAAAAGGGTATTTTATTCTATAGTGTAAATCTGTTATTATATTTTTATTCAAATAATTTTCATCATTTAAATAATAACTATATCGATGAAAAACTACCTGCCTATCTAATCGACGAGATAAATCCTCATAGCTAATGATATACTCATTCTCATCTAATGAACCAGACAAATGAGTGCCCAATATTATCCTATGATCTTCTAATAAATCTGTTAAATTAAGCATAAATAAAGCATTCATACCTGGTTGTATAAATATTGGTCCATAACCAGTATAAGTTTGATAAGAAGCATTTAAATAAGAAAAATCAAATTGAGTAGTTACTTGATCTAAAAAATAACCAGTTTCGTAAGTTTCAATCTTTGGTAAAGAAAAATCTGACAAAGATCTTGTATCCTGCGTTAATCCTATAACCTTACGTTTATCGGCATTCTTTTCTTTGCTTGATTTTATTGGCAGTGTATCCTGCTCTAGTTTGTAATTATAAATATCTATTAATGAATCATTATCTTCACCTATGATTTGATAATTTTGCTTATCCATTTCTAAAAGTTTTTCATCTTTTATCTTTCTAGACTTAGACAGATCTGATGCTTTCCTTAATTGTTGTTTTTTATAATTACTAAGTGGCAAAGTATCTACAGGATTAAAATCCATAGGAATTAACGATAATTTATTTTTATTATTTTTTTCTCTAGTTATTATCAATGCTTTATTATCATTTATAGAAGCTGTTAAAATAGAATTTTTAAAATTGGATATTGGTTTATAATTTGCAAAATATTTGTATTGCATTACAGTATCTACTAAAAGCAATGAACTATCAATATTAGCGATAAAAAAATTATTTACTCCATTACTATCACTTAAAAATATGAATTCATTTTTTGTATGAGGTATTATTTCGATTTCATTTACATTAGGTGTATTCGTTGCACGAATTAACGTATTTGGCTTGCGATTATCATAAATAAAAACATCATATTTACCTGGTTCGTTACGCCAAGAGAAATAATCATATTTATATGTTTTACGAATAAATGCCAAAGTATCATCCGGTCTATTAGATAAAAAAGCAATTTGATTTTTATTAATATAAACGGGAGCATAATCATCAAAATAATCTTTAGTAATATTAGTAGCACTTTTGCCCGCAAAAGAGAATAAATAGATATCGCTTTGCCCTTCGTTAATAGCAGACATTACTAGATTTAGACCATCAGGAGAATAAGAAATAGAAGTAACCTTATCTACAGACTCTATTTTTATAAATTCTTTAGAATCTTCCTCAATATTATAAAGCATAAGCATACGTTGTCCTTTGTTTTCGAAATAGCAAGTAAATAAAGGTGCATATGGATGAAAAGCTACTAATGGATACGAATCATCAAAAGTCTCTTCTACCTTAGGTCCTAGTTTAAGGATTAATTTCTTTTTTGTAGGATTAGACAGTGAGACCAGATAAACGCGTTTTTGACTCATTCTATCACATACGATTACAGCATATTGTCCATTATTATCCATAGAAACTTTATAAGGCAAATCCTTTTTAGCAATTTTCAGATTTTCAATATTTTGCCAATCGTTCCACTGTGTTATTTCATTATTATACATTTTAGAATAATAGTTGTACCAAGTATCGATGAAATCCTTATATTTAATGCCGAGTATATACATTATGCCATCACTCACACTGCGGCTAATGCGAGTCATATAAATAAGGTTAGAAATCACATTTTCTCCATAAATATCAGTCATATAACGCCAAATGCTATGCCCAGCAATTTTGGCTTGCTCACCCTCTAATTGATTAAATCTTTTAAATTTTTTATCTAAAATATTAACTCTTAAAAAATCATCCATTTCTGTACTCCACGGCTCAGCTAAATACGAAACTAATCCATCTATATACCAAGCAGGAATGGCATCTAAAGTTTGATTTTTGAAATTAGCTGCAAAAGACTCGCCATATAATAATCTGACAACCATAACCTTGGCTATACCTTCTCTGACTTGTTTGAAAAGATCAGCATAACTACCATTAAAATATAAGAAAATTTTATTCCTTTGAATTATAGTTTGTCCTGCTGCATTATACAATATCTCATCATCTATTCCAATATTGCTACTTTTCAGGTCAGACAAAGAATTAAAAACCAAAAATTGTAACTTAGTGTTTAATCGATAGTTTAATTTACTTTGAAAAACATCAATAATAGAATCAGCATATCTAGCGACATTTACAGCAGTAGGATAACCTTTTTGATAGAAATAAACATCAAATTGATCAAATTTCATTAAACTCCATATCTTCTCATATCTATATTGAACTCGATTTTTACCAAAGTTCAATTGACTACCTGTATAGAATTGAGCATTAGCAAATTGATATATCAAAATAAAAGAAAAAAACAAAAATTTTTTAATTCTATTACCCATATTAGAAATTTCATACGAATTTACAATATTTTTTTAAATTAATAATTTAATATACCACAAAACAAATATCAATTATAAACCAAAACAATCCTAAATTACGAACTATTAAAAACAAGAAAAAACACATAAAATCATTCAAAAATATTTAATTAGGAGTTTAATTAATAACTAAATTATTATTGGTTCATTCACGTTAATAACTATATTTCTTATGAGTATAATTGATTTGTAAATAAATTTATATTAATTTACTTTTCTTTGTCAACCACACAAATAAAAGTAACAAAAGAAAGGTCTCCACTGGGGAAACGCGGATTTGACAAAGCGTTTTCTAAAATTATCATTTTTTTGTTTAAGTTAATTAATGATATTTATTTAATGTGTTTTAAATATTAAATACCTTTATTGATGAATATTTTATAGAAATATTTTCAAAATTTTAAATTTTTAATCATATTATTTATAAGCTATAATTAGAAAAGTATTAATAATAATTTATTTAAATTCTTATATCATTACTAAATTTAAACATTTAATTATTACTGATCATTCTCAGTAATAGCTATATTTTTTATGAGTATAATTGATTTTAAAAAAATTTCTACTTAATTTACTATTCTTTGTCAACCACACAAAGAATAGTAAATTATTTCAGGGCTAAAGCCTATACCTTTTTATATCATACCCTGGCCTAAAGGTCAGGGTATGATATCTGGCACTTTTTGAACTTGGTGTAATAACTTGGTGCCCTTTGTGGTAAAATAATTTACCCACAATAAACGTTATAGAACCAATTTCATGGATTAATCATCAATAATAAAATGAAATATATATAAGTGAT
Source organism: Bacteroidales bacterium (assembly GCA_018432645.1). Classification (GTDB taxonomy): domain Bacteria; phylum Bacteroidota; class Bacteroidia; order Bacteroidales; family DTU049; genus DTU049. The sequence continues at coordinate 12,575 of JAHDSP010000115.1, forward strand.
ATTTTTCATTTTATGCTTTTCAAATCAAATTTTAATGAATTTTGTAAAAATTAATTATAATGGAAAATTTAGAAATTACCGTAGAAGAATTACAAAATATATTAGAAAATAATAAGCCAGTTAAAATAATAGATATAAGGCCTCAGGAGCACAGAGATGAATGGTATATACCAGAAAGTGAGCATTTAGACGTTTATAAGCAAATAGAAGCTGGTGAAGATAGTATTTTTGATAATATAGATTTACCTATAGATAAACCAATAATTTTAGTATGCATAGAAGGTTTGATAAGTAAAGATGGAGCAGATATTTTACAAGAAAAAGGGTATAAAGCATACTCACTAAAAGGAGGTATGAAACAATGGAATTTCGCTTTTAGTACTAAATTATTAGAAAACAAAGAAAACGATTTAAAAATATTTCAAATAAGAAGAGTGGCCAAAGGATGCTTATCATATCTCATTATTTCAAAAGATGAAGCAGTAGTAATAGATGCTTCACTTAGTCCAGAAGTGTATACATCTCTAGCTAATAAAAATAATAGTACTATTAAATATGTCATGGATACCCATACACATGCTGATTATATCTCTAGAACCAGAAAATTAGCTAAAATCAGCAATGCCAAACATTTATTTATAGATATAGCTCAATTAGATTATGATTACATAAAAGTTAAAGACAGGGAGAAAATGTATTTTGGCAATTCTGTAATAGAAATCATTTATACACCAGGACATACCTTGGATAGTGTTTCATATTTATTAAATAATGAATATCTATTCACAGGTGATACGCTTTTTGTAGATGGCATAGGAAGACCGGATTTGAAAGCCAATATAGATGAAACAATATATAAAGCAGGATTATTATATGATTCATTACAATATATACTTTCATTAGATAAAAATATAAATATATTACCATCACATTATTCTAATTCTATTGCATTTGCTAAACCTATAATTGTAAATAAAATAGGAGAAATATCTAAAAATGTCAATGTCTTAAGTTTTAATAAAGATAAATTCATAGAGGTAATAATAGATAATATGCCATTACCTCCACCCAACTATAATGAGATAGTAGAAATAAATACAAGGGGCAGTTATGAAAATATAGACCTAGCGAGTCTGGAGGCTGGTGCTAATAGATGCAGCGTAGGGAAAAGAGGATAGGGAATATTTTTTGCTAAATTATTAATAAGAAATTAGTAAAATTTTCATTTTTTAAATGTTTAGAATAATTAATGATATTAATATCATATTAAAATTATTATGTATATTTGCCAAAAAATCAATATTTATGAAGACTTTAGTTGAAAATATTAATGAACACCTGGCTATGAGTAAGGAAGACTCCAAAGCCTTCTTCGATAATCTCTACGATTTCCTGTTTCAGAACGAAGCTGACGCAGTAGATTACCAAGGTTTAAAAATTCAAAGTACTCCACCATTATGTCCAAATTGTCGTAGTAACAATATTGTAAAAAATGGCAAGCAAAAAGGTATTCAAAATTATCGTTGCAAACATTGTGGCAGACAATTTAGA
>JAHDSP010000108.1 GCA_018432645.1 Bacteroidales bacterium
TGCGATTAAAAGGATAGAAGTTAGCAAAGATTTTGTAAGAGTTATTAGATTTCAATTCCTTATGGTGCGATTAAAAGGTTGAATATCATGCATTACAAACAAGTAATTTCACATTTCAATTCCTTATGGTGCGATTAAAAGTATATGCTAATAGGATGGGTAATGGAGATGAAGCGAGATTTCAATTCCTTATGGTGCGATTAAAAGCAGCTCCTGCTGTAGCCAGCAAAGCCACTATACCAGGGATTTCAATTCCTTATGGTGCGATTAAAAGTATGGGAGATAATATGTTTAAAAAGTTGCGTGAGATATTTCAATTCCTTATGGTGCGATTAAAAGTTTTGGTGTATATATACCGACAGTACTGTCTGCTATTATTTCAATTCCTTATGGTGCGATTAAAAGCCTACGAGTTTATTGTTTGATAATACACCACGTTTATTTCAATTCCTTATGGTGCGATTAAAAGATAAAAATTTAAAATATAAAGAATTAGAAGAAAATCTATTTCAATTCCTTATGGTGCGATTAAAAGTATTAATAGTTGCTGTAATATTATTAATAATAGTATATTTCAATTCCTTATGGTGCGATTAAAAGCAAAGATACATCATAAAATCCCCATTTTTACAAAAAATTTCAATTCCTTATGGTGCGATTAAAAGGAAGCGATGTTATCTATAATTTTATAGCTTTAAACGAATTTCAATTCCTTATGGTGCGATTAAAAGCAATCTGGGACGACGATTTATTAGACTTTTGCGATTATTTCAATTCCTTATGGTGCGATTAAAAGTTTATAGTCACTAATTAGTATTTTATTCTCTTCTAATTTCAATTCCTTATGGTGCGATTAAAAGTAACACCGTAGATTCTTATATTTCACAAATTTTAATTTCAATTCCTTATGGTGCGATTAAAAGCCCTTCTTTTCAACTGTTAAGCCGTTTGTTACGATATTTCAATTCCTTATGGTGCGATTAAAAGCCTATTCTCTCTAATCATTTGTTTGCAGAATTTTCGATTTCAATTCCTTATGGTGCGATTAAAAGACGATGCCCAAGCTACTGTAAATGTAGACAAAAAGCAATTTCAATTCCTTATGGTGCGATTAAAAGGGAGTTTTTTCGATGTTAGTAAATTGCTAATAATTAAATTTCAATTCCTTATGGTGCGATTAAAAGTTTTATAGTGTAGAGTGTGTTTTACACACTCTACACTATTTCAATTCCTTATGGTGCGATTAAAAGCTATAATGCTAATGGCAAGAAAGCAGGAACATACGTATTTCAATTCCTTATGGTGCGATTAAAAGCCTGCCGATGAATTCGGACACCTATTTTTTAAAGACATTTCAATTCCTTATGGTGCGATTAAAAGTCGGAGATACAGGTATGAGGCAATCTTTAGTTAATTATTTCAATTCCTTATGGTGCGATTAAAAGAAAGATTTTCATAACAGTTATTGTCAATCGCAGTAATTTCAATTCCTTATGGTGCGATTAAAAGCCATACGGCGTTGTAACGGTCTACCATATCTGTCTGATTTCAATTCCTTATGGTGCGATTAAAAGTGAAAACAACAGTAAAGTAGTAGTATTTCAATTCCTTAATTTCAA
>JAHDSP010000202.1 GCA_018432645.1 Bacteroidales bacterium
AGTTCTTTAGCTTCTTCTTGCTCTTTTTTAGAAGGGAAAATATAAATAGCTATTAAAGTAAAAATAAAACTCAATGCTAATGCTGTCCCTAACACACCTAAAGCAATATTAATATATCTTTTAGTAGCTTTATAAGGCTTTAGATACAAATCTTCCCATTGAAAACTATGATAGCCTTTTTTATTTTTAGTCATTATTTATTCCATCTAAAAAGCAAAAATATAAAATAATCTTAAAATAATACTTAATAAGTCTTAGAAAAATGAAATAACAAGAATTCGCATAATTTATTAATCAAAATATCTCGGTGATGAAGGTATGCTAGCATTCTTTTTCTTTATTAAATATTGTAATGTTATTTCGTGGCTACCACTAGAATATGCCGATGTTGGTGCAGCTAAAATATCATAAGAATAAATAAATCTAAATTGATCTTTAACTAATACTCCTGCCATAATTACAAAAGATTCATTAAGTCTATATGATAATCCCGTATAAATCATATTTTTATAAAAAAAAGTAGTATTCCATTCGTGCTGTGTTTTAGTAATAGCACTATTTACAGAATATGTTAAAAAACCAGCAAAACTATTATTTATATCAAAAACTTTAGCTCTAAAATACCCATATATATGTCTAGGTACCTGAAAATTTGTCCCTTTCATATAATCTTTTGCGATATGAGTAGATGAAATTCCAAGAGATATATAAGGAGAGCTCAATTCAATGCCAGCATTAAAATCTGGAGAATTATGAATATTATTATCAAAAAGATTTGATTCTGGTTGCTCCAGCTCAATATCATTAATATCAATAACCTTTCTATATAGTCCACCACTAATGCCAAAGCTTAAAATATAATCATTACCTAAATTTAGATGATATGAGACATTAGCATGTATAATATTAGAAGTTTCAACTCCTAATTTATCAAAAGTATAAGTAAAGCCAAGGCCTAAATGATATTTATTTATTTGAGTATGAAAAGTAGCGAAATTTGTAATAGGAGCATTATCAAATCCTACCCATTGTACTCTACTAAAAGCTTGCAATGTGTGATAATTGGGATTTTGTCCTGTAACAGCTGGATTAAAAGCTATACGCATAAATGATTGCTGGCTAAATTGAAAATCACTTTGCGCATACATTACAAATACCCAAAAATTACAAAATAAAAGTAAATATATTTTTTTCATAATCTCATTTTTCAATTATTTTAACAAAGCAATCAGAGTAACCAATACTAACCAGTTTATTTTTAAATTCTATAGCAGTAGTGGCATTATCAAACTCTCCCACATAATATCTATATAAACCATCATCACCTCGAACTTCAAATATTTTAACATTGGGGTCTAATCGATAAATGCTACTCCAGACTTCTAAATTATTAGCAGGCTTAGAAAGTGCAGCCACCTGTATTGTGTAAATAACATTCCCAGTACCTGATAACCCTTCAATAATATCAGAAGATATATTTGATATAACATTATCATGATTTAATTGTTCATATTTGACAATATTAAAAGTAGTTCGTCTATTTAATTGATGTTCTTCTTCAGTAGTTGCGTTTGGTACTACGGGATTAGCTTTGCCCCAACCTTTTGCTAATAATCTATAAGGAGATATTCCTTTACTAATTAAATAATCTACTACAGACTGAGCTCTTGCTTGAGACAATTTTAAATTATAATCATCACTGCCTCTTTCATCGCAATATGAATTTATCTGAACAATTAAATTAGGATTGAGTTTGAGTAATTGGGCAAGTTTATCTAATTCTTTTTTAGATTCTTCTTTTAAAGTAGCTTTATCAAAATCATAATAAATATTTTCTATTAAATATTCAGTCTCTTTATTTACTTTTTCTACTGGTAAATCAATATTGATTTTTTTATTGTTATTAATATCAATTTCTTTTGATTGAGATAAATATCCATCTTTTGAGGCGACAACAGTATATTTATTATTTATTGGTACATTTTCAAATTTAAAATATCCTTCTTTGTTAGTTTTAGTTTCATCTACATATCCTTTAGTACTAACGAGAGAAACTTTGTGATCAGCTGATGGCATTTGTTTTTCATTATCAATAATTTTACCTTCTACGACAGCTATTCGTTTGGCTTGTTTAAGCTCATAAGTATAGTTTAAATATATTGGTGTTGTATATTTAAATAAAGTTGGATTAAATATTTCTATAATATTCTCAAAACCATCTTTGGAAATATTAATATTATAATATTGATTAGGATCTAGATCAATAGAAAAAAAACCATTTTTATCAGTATAGAAAGTGTCAATATAATTAGAATAATATAATATCAATTGGGCACCACTTATAGGTTTTTTATCATTAAAAGATAATACTTTTCCTTGATATGTTATATTCCATGGAATACCTTTAAAATAATAAATATCATCAAAACCACTCCCCCCGGGTCTATTACTACAAAAAAGTCCTTCATTCAATTTATTAAAAAACTGTATATTAAAGTCATCGGCACCTGAATTAATAGGGAATTTTAATTGTTTCGGTTTACTCCATTCGTTATTTGTAAAAGTACTCATAAATAAATCTAGCCCTCCAATACTATTATGCCCATCAGAAGAAAAAAATAGAATAGTATCTTGATATAAATATGGAAACATCTCATCATTTTCAGTATTAACATTTTGACCAATATTAATAGGCTTTGACCATTTATTACCAGTTTTAGTAATCATATATAAATCTCTTTTACCAAATCCTTCTGGATAATCAGCAGTATAAATCATAGTCCTTCCATTTCTAGAAATAGTAGTATGCCCCTCATTAAATTCTTCAGATTTTACAATCATTTTTTTTGGAGTAGATGGATTGGTAGGATCTCCTCTATAACTACTGTAATAAATATGACATTTAGATGGCCTACCTTCGCAACGTGTAAAATAAATTAATTCATGAGCATCATCTATACTTATATAGCCTTGTGTAGCTAATGGTTTATTTAATGCGTCTAATTTTTTAAAATTTGTTGTATCAGAATTCCATGTTCTTAAATTAACATAATAAATATTATCATAACCTTGTGTAGTTCTATAATTTATTTTATCAGATATCATCTTGCTTACAAATAAATAATCCTTATATAGAGATATACCATATTCACTTTTAGGTGAGTTAACTTCTCTAAATTCATTAACTCGGATACTAGAATTATTTAATTCATAAATATATTTCTCTAAAATATTTTTTTGTTTTTGTGCATCATCTATTACACTCTTATCTATAATATTGTTTTTACTTAGTTTGATTATTTTATCATAAATATTAATTGCTTTATCATATTCACACAATTTTTTATAAATATCAGCTAAAATATTTAAAGAAGAAAGTGAAGTAGAATCTATTTGAACTAATCTATCTGCATAAATTAAAGAAGATTTATAATCATTAATATTTATGTATAGATCTATAATATTTTGTAAAGCATCTTTATTATAAGGGTCTTGTAGTAATATTTGTTCATAGCCTTTAATAGCTTCATAATAATTTTTTTCATCCTGTAGCTGTTTTAATTTATTTATATCTACTTGACTAAATAAATTTAAAACATTTGTAAATACCAATATAAATATCAGAATATATTTTTTCATAAATTATTTCTTTATTAATAAAACATCTCCATTGTAAGTTTGGATAACTTTACCATTTTCATCTTTTAGTTCAATTATATAATAATAAGTTCCTGGCACAGCCAACCTATTATTAATGGTTCCATCCCAGCCATCATCACCTTCATAAACTATTTGTCCCCATCTATTCAAAATTTTTATTGGTACACCAGGCATAAATTTATCATTTACATTATCATTATTAGGAGTAAATCCATTTGGTATTTTACGAGAATTAATGAATATTGTTTCATTACTTATACATCCTTCATCAGTAACAGCAGTGATATATATAGAATCACCACCTGGAGAAATAAATAAAGTAAATATATTATGATTATCTGTCAAACTATTATCTGAATAATTAACTATATAATGATTGAATATGTCGGGTAATATTTCTAAAGTTAGAGGTTCTCCTGGCAAAACTTCATTATTCCATGCACTAGTAGTCACTGAGATTTCTGGAACTTCATATATATAAATAGTAGCAAAATTGCTTGTATAGCAACCATTTAAATCAGCAACTACAAAAATACTATCATTTTCTATAGCTTCGAAGCTTATAGTATCATTTATTGAACCATTAGACCATAAAATATTACCATCACTAGTTGCTACAAAAACTGCCGTATCACCAGGACACAAAGAATCGCTTGCAGGATTTATAAATAAATATGGTAAAGGTTTCATAAATATCAAAGTAGTATCATAAGCAGTGCATATATCATTTGTAATAGATAAATAAATAGTTGTATCTTGTGTAACTAATATTTCTAGGGTGTTAGAAGTATCTCCAGTGCTCCAATAACAAGTTCCTAAAGTTTGAGGATCTAATATTACGGTATCGTTTTCACAAATAAATAATGTATCAGGTAGGGTAGGTTGTGGTTGTTCTATTATTGATATATAAATTGTATCATTAGTTACAAACCCGGCTGAATCTACAACAGATAAATAAATAAAACTACTACTATCAGGGAGAATAGTTACAGGATTTCCATAAATAGTATCTGCATCAGCACTTATTATCCACTGATAGATAAATGGTGGTGTACCACCAAATAAATGATTCACTTGCAAAGTTATACTGTCATTGCTACAAATTGTCGTATCAGATATTTGATCAATATATATGCCATAGGGAATAACATTTACAAAAACAATATCTGTCCAAGTGCAACCATTAGTATCTACAACAGTTAATAAAAAATAAGTAGAACTATCAACAATTACTACAGGATTTAATGTATTCTCACCAATCATATTATCTGCTGGCGACCAATATAAACTATCAATACCGCCTCCTATGATAGTTCCATGCAAAAATGCACTAGTACCTGCCATTACAGTAGTGTCTAATCCTGCATCTACTGCAAGTGGTGGGAAAATATTAATAGTAATAGAATCAAAGCTAGTACAAGACCCACTTATTCCATAAATATAAAATGTTGTATCACTTATTATTGTAGGATTAATAAAATTACCTGTATCTCCAGTACTCCATATAATAGTATCAGCCCCATTAGCCCATAATCCTAAAATTGTATTTTTGCATACGGTAGTATCAGCAGAATGATATAATAAACTTGAAGTATCAGCAATGATATTCACACTATCTATAGATGAGCAACCATATATATTAGTAGCTGTAACATATATAATTGTGTCGCTTTCTAAATAAATAGTTATGTTAGAAGTGCTATCACCTGTACTCCATAAATAATAATCTGCATTTTGCGCATTTATATTAATATACGAATTTATACAAGCTGGACTAGTGTAGCTCAAGGTAATGGACGGTGGTAAAGATACTATGACATTTATAGTATCAGAAGTAATGCAACCATTAGGATTAAGCATATTTGCTATATATGTGGTATCATTTGTTGGAGAAACCCAAATACTATCAATTGTATCTCCTGTACTCCAATATATAACACCTGGTCCATGGGCAATTAATTGAGCAGAATCACCAGTACATATTGGTGGAATACTATCAATAGTTACCATATCAACTGGATAAGTATTTACTATCGCTGTTATTTGAGCTGTACAACCAGAATCATATCCTGTAACTGAATAAATAGTCGTATCATAAGGAATAACAACAATACTCGAACCTGTATCACCAGTATTCCATGAATAATTTGTTGCTCCAGAAACAGATAAAAACACATTGCTTCCAGGACATACTGTGGTATCTGTAGGATTTATACTAAGAGTAATAGGCGAACCTACAGTAATAACTACACTATCTTCTCGCTGACAACCATAAGCGTAACCTGTAACATAATATGTTGTGTCTTCTACCACTACTACTGAAATTAAAGAATCTGTTTGTCCCGTACTCCACAGATATGTCTGTGCTCCATGCACTTCTAAATTTATTGTATTGCCAACGCAAACTTGTGTATCGGGTGTAGTAACTAAACTTATCATGTTTGGATAAACATTTACAATTACACTATCCACATCATTACACAATCCATCTGTGCCTGTAACATAATATACAGTTGTATCATTTGGTGTTACAGTTATAGTAGCACTTGTCTCACCAGTACTCCATTGATAAGATATGCCACCACTTGCA
>JAHDSP010000406.1 GCA_018432645.1 Bacteroidales bacterium
ATGGCGAAATGATTTTTTTGGCAATGATAATCCATTGGTACTAGAACTAGCCTGTGGCAAAGCTGAATATACTGTGGAGATGGCTCAGCGTTTTACTAATAAAAATTTTATAGCTATTGATATTAAAAGCGATAGAATGTGGGTGGGTGCTGACAAGGCCAATAATCTTGGATTAAAAAATGTTGCTTTTTTACGTGTTCCTATTGGATTAATAGAACATTGCTTTGACAAAAATGAAATTGATGAAATATGGATTACTTTTCCTGATCCGCAACCACGAAGTCGTGTAAGTAAACGACTCACTTCTCCACGTTTTATTAATAGATATTTGAAAATCTTAAAACCTCAAGGACTTATTCATTTGAAAACTGATGATGACGAGCTTTTTAATTATACTCTGGAAATTTTGAAAAGTTTTAATTTCAAACTTTTAGAATGTAATTATGATATTTACAAAGAAAGGGGCGATGATATAATAACTCAAGTACAAACATTTTATGAAAAAATCTGGCTGTCTCAGGGAAAGACAATAAAATATTTAGTCTTCCAAATTTAATAAATTTAAATTATGGGTGATGACTTGAGTAACTTGTATATGAAAGTATGGGAATTGACTGCTCAAGTGCCATATGGCAGGGTAACTACTTATGGTGCTATAGCTAATGCTATAGGTAGCAAAAGTTCAGCTCGTTTTGTGGGTATAGCACTTGCTCATTGCTATTTAGCTCCTTTTTATGTGCCCGCTCATCGTGTGGTAAATCGTAATGGCCTTCTCACTGGTCGTCATCATTTTCCTGGTAATCAAATGCAAGAACTTCTAGAAAACGAAGGGATTAAAGTTATTGATAATCAAGTAAAAAAATTTAAAGAACTATTTTGGCAGGATTGGGAAGAGAAACAATGTGAATAAGAGATAGATACATAAAGTGAAAAGTTTAAAATTGTTGTGAACTATTTTAAAATAAGTTATTCTTTTATTTTTGCTCGTTTTAGAGCGTATCATTTCATAAAGAGGTAACAATTTTAGCAGAGAATTAATTTTAAAGTTAGTTTATTAATACAAAAAATTATTTGAGATAGGCTTTCAGATAAAAAAGTTTTTTTAAACATTTTGTATAAAAAAGAATACCTGTACAATAATTAGTAAGCTCTAGCAAAACCGCATTGGGAAATGATTTGCAATAAAACAAGCAAGCCGTGTTGGGTAGAAGGGTTTACACTGTTTGAGCAAGCTAAAGCTTGCGAGTTTGTAAACCCCAAAGGGTGGTCGCGTAGTTTTATCAAATCATTTCCCCCGCGGAGACTTTTCTTTTGTTACTTTTCTTTGTGTGGTTGACAAAGAAAAGTAAATTAAATAAAATTTATTCAAAATTAATTTACATTTTTAAAAAATATATCTACTAATAGCACATTCACGAAATAATTTGGTTATTACTTAAACGCCTAATTCAAAAATTTATTTTCTCAATCCCTATTACTCTTTATTTTTTGCAAACCACTTTCTCCAC
>JAHDSP010000546.1 GCA_018432645.1 Bacteroidales bacterium
ATATGTGTAATTTCTCAAATAAAATTTTACCTAATTGCTGCGGACTAGCAATATTAAAAACTTCACCAGAAATTTCATAAATTTCATTAGCTAATTTATCTATTTGATTTTGTAATTCTAATTCAAATTTTTTAAGAAAATCTAAATCAATTTTTACCCCATTTAGCTCCATAGTCGATAATACTGGTATCAGATTAGATTCTATATTTATATAAAGTTCGTATTGTTTTTTTTCTTTCAGCTCTTGCTCAAAAATATTCCATAACTGCAAAGTAATATCAGAGTCTTCACAAGCATATACAGATAATTGTTTAGCATCTATATTCCAAAGATTGAAATCCTTTTTATCATTTACTAATTCACTGAAAGTAATAGTTTTATATTCCAAATAAATATCTGCTAGATAATCCATATTGTGCTTCCCTTCAGGATTTAGAATATAATGAGCTACCATAGCATCACGTATTTCACCATTCACATTAATATTGTAATGCTTTAATATGCTTATATCAAATTTTAGATTAAAACCACCTTTAGCTATTTTTTCATTTTCAAAAATTGGTTTTAATAAATCTAAGGTTAGACGACAAATATTTTGCTGCTTACAATAAATAAATACAGCATTATAAGGAGATAATGCAAAGCTAATACCGACTAAATCTGCTACTAATGGATCTAAACTAGTAGTTTCTATATCAAAGACAAAAAAGTCAACCTTACTGAGTTTATCTATGAATTCTTTAATTTCTGCTTCATTAATAAGTAATTTGTAATTTTGCTCTTTTGGATTGTATTTAGTTAATCTATTATCATTTTGATATAATGGAGTCTCATTTGGATTATCAAAAATAGATAATTGTCCAGAAGGAATAGTAGGATAAATAGATGATAATTGATTAAAAATTTCTGGAATTCTAGTTTTAATATTACGGAATTCTAATTCATCACATAGAGCAAAAATAGGTTCTTTGGGAGGAATTTTCCATTCAAAATCTTTAGGATTGAAGTCTATATTAATATGTGGATTTATACTAGCTAATCTTTTACTATCTTTTAAAAGATCTATATTTTTAGAAATCAAATCTCTATATTTTTCTGGTACTTCATCCAAATTTTCTAGTAAATTTTCTACAGAATGAAATTGAGAAATTAATTTGGTAGCACCTTTTTCGCCAATGCCAGGAACACCGGGAATATTGTCTGAAGCATCTCCCATTATAGCTAAAATATCTATTAACTGTTGCGGTTGAGAAATACTCCATTTTTCACAAATTTCATTAACACCTAATATTTCATCAGGTTCATTATTTTTACCTGGTTTTAGAATAAAAATTTTATCATTAACTAGTTGTCCCATATCTTTGTCACTAGTGACGATATATGAATAAATACTGTGTTCAGCTGCTTTCTGAGAGATAAAACCAATGATGTCATCAGCTTCGTAACCTGGCATTTCTATACATTTGATACCTAAAACACTAATCATTTTTTTAATATATGGTATGTTTTTAGCTAGTTCCTCTGGCATTGGTGGTCTCTGAGCTTTGTAATAATCAAATTCTTTTTTCCTCAATGTTTCCTCTTCAGAGTCAAAAGCTATAGCTATATAACGAGGGTTATATTTAGATAAAATATCAATTAGCATGTTAGTAAATCCATACACAGCACTTGTATTTAATCCATAGCTAGTACGCATAGGACGCCTGATGAGAGCATAATAATAACGAAAAGCCATTGCCATAGCATCTACAATCACAAAAGCATTATGATTATTAGGTAGATTATTACCATTTAATCCATTCATTTTTTAATATATTTTTTCAAAGTTAAAAAAAATATTGAAGAAAATTGAAAATTTATAATAAATAAAAATGGTTCTATAACGTTTTGTATGGGTAAAGATTAAAAAATAGTAATTTTATAAAAATGCATTTTTTATTATCGGACAGTTAAATATTAACCACAGAGTTCTCAAAGAATACACAAAGAACACAGAGAACAATAGAATTAAACGGATTAAAAATTGCACTTTGTGAACTTTGTGTAAAATCTTGGTGCCCTTTGTGGTAAAATAATTAACTCATAACAAACGTTATAGAACCAAATTTATAATAAATAAAAATATACAAATTTTCATATATTTGCATTATAAATAAATCTATGATGATTTGGGATTTAATAAACAATATTGAAAAACTGGCAATAGAATGGAGACATTATTTACATGCTAATCCTGAGCTAAGTAATAATGAAATAAATACTGCTAAATATATTACTGCCTTATTAAAAAGTTGGAATATTTATACAAAAATTGGAGTAGCAGGTAATGGTGTCATCGGTATAATAGAAGGGAAGAATCCTAATGGTAGAGTGATAGCTCTCAGAGCTGATATGGATGCATTACCTATAGAAGAAAAAACAAATTTAGAATTTAAAAGTAAAAATAATGGCATCATGCATGCTTGCGGACACGACGCTCATATGGCAAATTTATTAGCTACAGCATATATTTTAAATGAATTACGAAATGAATGGGATGGCAAAGTGGTATTAATTTTTGAACCTTCAGAAGAAACACTACCTGGAGGTGCAAAAAAAATCATAGAAGATAAAATATTAGAAAATCCAAATGTAGATATAATAATAGGTATGCATGTCTCTCCAGAACTACCACTAGGAACAATTGGTTACAAAATTGGAGCATTTATGGCTTCTAGCGATGAAATATATATTAATGTAAAAGGTAAAAGTGGCCACGCCGCTATTGTAAAAGACTTTGTAGATCCCGTAATATCGTCTGCTGCTATTATCCTAAATTTACAACAAATCATAAGCAGATGCAATGAGCCTACTATCCCAACAGTGCTCTCAATTGGCAAAGTAATAGCCAATGGTAGAACTAATGTAATACCATCAGAAGTGCATTTGGAAGGGACTTTTAGAACTTTTGACGAGAAATGGCGAAATGAAGCAAAAATTTTAATAAATGAAATTACAAATAATACAGCAAAAGCTTATAAAACAACAGCTGAAATAAATATAATACCAGGTTATCCTACATTATATAATAATGAAAACTTAACTAACAAAATTATTAAATTCATCAATGATAATCTAAAAGAAATTAAAACCGAATCTATTCCTATCAGAATGACCTCAGATGACTTTGCATATTTTTCGCAAATACGTCCAAGTTTTTACTATAGACTGGGCATAGCAGATGATAAAAATACATCCAATTCACTACATTCAGAAATGTTTACATTTAATGATAATGCCCTTAAATATGGAATATATACTATGTCATCAATCGCCTATGCATACTTAACTAACAAAATTAATTTTTAAAAATATGAAAAAATTTTATTTAATAATAATCATTTTGATTATAGCTTTAAATATCCAATCTTGTAAAAATAAAGAAGAAATAATTTACCAAAAAGAGATAATACTTAATAATAATTTGTGGACTAAAAATGACATTATAAAATTTAATTTCAATATCAATGATACATCAAAAATTTATTTATGCTTAATAAAAATAAAAATCGATACAAATTATAATTATAATAAATTTATCTTTTCTACAACATTAAAAACACCTGATGGTTCATATAGACAGTCAGGATTTGAGACAAACATAAATGAAGACTATAAACAAAAATCTATAGACAAAGAAGAAGGAGTTATGATAATAGAGAAAGAAATATATAATAATGTAAAGTTTAAAGAAAAAGGGGAATATGAGATAGGAGTGATACATAATTTACCACAAGATATTTTTAATGTAAAATCAGTTGAAATGAAGGTAATAGAAAAAAGTGGGGAGCAGAAATAACATTTATATGTTATACTTTAAATATTTTATCATATTAATAAAATTTATTAATTTTGTTAAAAATTTTATAATTATGAAGGAGCTACTTGAAAATATTGATAAATACTTGGCTCTACCCAAGGATCACAAGCGAGATTTCCTTGATGAGCTATATCAATATCTCGTCAATAACAATGCTACAGCAGTAGATTATCAAAAAGTAAAAATTCAATCTACCGCAGCCATATGTCCCGATTGTAGAAGCGAGAATGTCATAAAAGCTGGCAAAAGAAATGGTAGACAAGTTTATAAATGCAAAACTTGTGGTTATCAATTCCGCGAAACTGCTCGCACCTTTGTCTATCGCATGAGAAAATATCCATTAATGCTCGACTATATGAGATGTATGCTAGAAGGTAAAAGTCTGCGAGCTTGTGCTGATGAGGTTGGCATTTGTTTGAAAACAAGTTTCGAATGGCGACACAAAATATTAGCTGCTATTAGAGCATTAGAAGGTGGAATAAGCTTTTCTGGCATTGTGGAAGCTGATGAATTGCTAATGAACTATTCAGAAAAAGGCAGAAAATTTAAAAGCAAAGAAGAATATCGAAGAGCTAAAAGGAAAAAACATCCCAAGGTAGCAGTTTTAGTCGTAACAGACAGAGAAGGTAATTTACTTTTCAAACAAGTTGGAGAGAAAAAAGTAAAAAATGAGCAATTGAGAGAAGAACTGAGGAATAGATTATCAAAAAATAATCTGATATGTGTAAAGCCAAAGAAAGAGTTCAGAAAAGCAGTTAAAAGTTTGCAAAGTAAAAAGGTTATAGTTAATAAAAAGCAGATTAAGCGAGGGATGTATAGTGTCAAGATAGTCGAGAGCAAAATAAGTGATTTTAAGATATGGCTGAGTAGATTTCATGGAGTGGCTACGAAGTATTTGCAAAGCTA
>JAHDSP010000236.1 GCA_018432645.1 Bacteroidales bacterium
GATAATATCTGTTAATCTATTTTCACAAATTAATAACATTACCAATATTAATAAGAATACCATAAATACTAATACACTCATTCAAGATATAATCGATTTTGAGAGTAACAAGGATTTATTATCTACTCAAGAATTCATCTCTTCAGGAGATGGTCATGTCTTTACTTTTGATTCTTTGAGTAGTATAGCAGGTTCTGGAGTTGAGAAGCTTTATCAACATACTTATAATGTAGATTCTGATTTTACTATATCAGCAAAAGATACATTGAGGTTGATGAACTATGATACTATTAAATTATCAGATCGCATTACTATTACTATTGAAGGTTTTGCAGATTTCAATCCTTTGGATACAGCTATAATTACTAGAGCTGATAGCTTATCAGCTCCTAAAGGTATTTATATAAAAGGTGATAGCTCTAGTGCTTTAATTCAAAAAGTTAGATTTGAATACGCAGGTATTAAATCTAGCAGCATATCAGGCATAACAATTAAGTATTGTACATTTACTTTAGTAAATACTTCATTAAGTAATTCTGCAATAAATTTAGTTAAAGGGAATAATCTTGTAGAAAATTGTTCATTTATAAGTAATCAAGGTTCTGCAATAGCAAGTGGTTCTAATATACCATGTTCATTGACATTTACAAATAATTATTTATTTGATAATAATACAAAAAATGCTAACAGACCTCAAATAAATATGGGACCAGCGGGTGATGGTACTATAATAATTACAAATAATACTATTATAGGAGCAGAAAGATCAAAAGTTGGTGGCATAGCAGTGGCTAATTTACTTGGTGTATCTGGCATAAATAATGTTATCATTAGCAATAATTATATAAATAAATGTAGATATGGCATCACTACTAATGGAGTGATGAATGCAGTCATTTCTAATAATCAAATAATCGATAATAAATATGATCCTGATCCTATGACAGGCGGTAGTGGTATTAGTATTTATAATTCTAATAATTTACAAAATACTATGATTACTAATAATAGAATTGAAGATAATCTATGGGGTATTACTATCGTAGAGGGCGGCAATGTAAATATTGGCAAATTATGTGTTGATAGTACTGATATAGATTTTAACCCTGGACAAAATATTTTTGTTAATAATGGGAATAATGGTCTTTTGTATGATTTATATAATAACTCTTCAAATACAATTTATGCTCAAGGTAATACATGGAATGTAGCTATTCAAGATTCTATAAGTATAGAAGAAGTGATTTATCATAAAAATGATGATCCCACGCTCGGAGAAGTAATTTATATGTATCATCCTATCATCGACAATACTACAAATTATTTTAGTAATGATTTTGAATATTATTTAATTGATAAAAATTTATATTTTGTAAATGAGGTACCTGGAATTATTAAAATATATAATTTGAATGGAGTATTATTATATAATCTTGAAAACAATACAAATAATAGAATTTCTTTAGACAATTTGAAAACTGGTATTTATATCCTTCATTTAGAAAAAGATGTAATAATGAATCGCAAAATCTATATTAATTAAAAATCTTTGAAAATTAAATTTTGAAAATCATTTTTTATCATTTGTTTTAAAACTATGATAAAATTTAAGATTACATTCCATGATTTATTATAATTATTGTTATAATTTTTTATAATTTTTAAAATAATTTATAATTTTGTAAAAAGTTTTGTGCATACCGTTTACTTGTCTTTAGGTAGTAATCTTGGCAATAAATTAGATTATATTTTTCAAGCAAAAATTTTCATTAAATCTGATATAGGGCTCATATCACAAGAGAGTTCTTTATATTTGTCTGAACCATGGGGATATGCTTCACATCATGATTTTATAAATCAATGCGTGGAGGTAAAAACTTTTTTAGAACCTTTAGAATTACTCAATAAAATAAAAATTATTGAAAACCTGTTAGGTAGAGGCAGCCATTCTACAAAATATTATACTGATAGGACTATAGATATAGATATTTTATTTTATGATAATATTTGTTATAGATATAAGGATATCATTACCATACCTCATCCACTTTTGCACAATCGCAGATTTATACTTTTACCTTTATCAGAAATAGCTCCAGATTATGTTCATCCGCTTTTTAATAAAACCGTAAAAAATCTTTTATTACAATGCAAAGACGATAGTATTGTTACATCATTAGATCAAGTGAATTTATGAAATACATATGCATAGAAGGTTGTATAGGAGCAGGGAAAACATCGTTGGCTAGTATGCTTGCTAAAGATTGGAATGCACAACTAATATTAGAACAATTCGAAGAGAATGTTTTTTTACCTAAATTTTATAAAGAACCTGATAGATATGCTCTAGCTCTAGAACTCAGTTTTTTAGCTATGAGATATAAACAATTAAAAACAGAAGTGAGAGAAGATATATTCTATGATATTAAAGTTGCTGATTTTATCTTTGATAAAACTTTTATTTTTGCTAATGAAACTCTAAAAGACTCTGACGAATATGAACTATTCACAAATATTTATGATATTATGTCTAATCATATTATCAAGCCAGATTTAATAATATTTCTATATGTTCCTATAGATCAATTACTCAATAATATAAATAAAAGAGGTAGATCATATGAAAAAAGCATCACTGCTGAATATTTAGAAAATATTCAAAATAGTTATTTACAATTTTTCTCTTCTCATCCAGAGTTGCCTATTGTCTACCTAGATATTAATGGCATAGATTTTATAAAAAATGAAAAAGA
>JAHDSP010000473.1 GCA_018432645.1 Bacteroidales bacterium
AGACCTTACTGTACCTGTATTTAAAGAATTAGTAAATGGTAAATGGCTCTGGATAGAAGGAAATGTATGGCCAGAAGTTTTTTCTCTTATAGCTTTTGCATTAATAGTTTCTTATTTTATTTGGGAAATTCGCAGAGCTAAAGTTGATAAATAATATTGATTTGTTTACATTTTCTATTAATAATTTATTAACTAATAAATTATGGTTCTATAACGTTTTATATGGGTAAAGATTAAAAAAGAGTAATTTTATAAAAATGAATTTTATTTATTATTGGACAGTTAAATATTAACCACAAAGTTCTCAAAGAAGGCACAAAGAACACAGAGAATTATATAATTAACAGGCTTAAAAATGGCACTTTGTGAACTTTGTGTAATATCTTCGTGCCCTTTGTGGTAAAATAATTAACCTAATTAATTTACCCACTCTAAACGTTATAGAACCTAATAAATTATTATGATTTTAATATATTATTGAATAGCTCTCTGTAAAATTATTTTAAAAATTCCTTGTAATTTTGCATCATGGATGATTTAAAAAGAAATTTCTGTATAATTGCACATATAGATCATGGTAAATCTACATTAGCTGATAGATTAATAGAATCTACACACACTATAGAAGAGAGAAAAATGATGAATCAGGTGCTAGATGATATGGACCTAGAAAGAGAACGTGGTATAACAATTAAAAGCCATGCTATTAGAATGCAATATAATTATAATGGGAAGCTATATATTCTGAACTTAATAGATACTCCGGGGCATGTAGATTTTTCATATGAGGTATCTAGAGCTATTGCCTCATGCGAAGGAGCGTTATTAGTAGTAGATGCCACTCAAGGCATACAAGCTCAAACCATTACTAATCTATATCAAGCTATTGACCATGACCTCACGATTATACCTATAATTAATAAAATCGACATGGCAAATGCAGATATAGAAGGTACACAAGATCAAATAATAGATCTACTTGGCTGTGATAGAGATGAGATAATATCAGTAAGTGCTAAACAAGGAATAGGGATAGATGATGTTTTGCATGCTATTATAGAACGTATACCTGCCCCTTTGGGGAATCCAGATTTACCTCTAGAAGCTTTAATTTTTGATAGTATTTTTAATAGTTATAGAGGAGTGATAGCCTATTTTAGAATTTTTAATGGAACATTAAGGACAAATGACCATATAATGTTTTATTCTAATAAATCTAACTATTTAGCAGAAGAAATTGGTTATTTAGGTTATAATTATGAGCCTTGTAATGAACTAAAAGCTGGTGATGTAGGTTATTTAATTACTGGGATTAAATCTGCTAAAGAGGTAAGAGTAGGTGATACTATAACGCATAAGGATAATCCTTGTACAAATGCTATAGAAGGATTTAAACCAGTAAAACCAATGGTATATGCTGGTGTATATCCAGTTTCTCCAGATGAATATGATAATCTAAGAGATTCTTTAGAAAGACTGCAATTAAATGACCCTGCATTAGAATTTACTTTAGAAACATCCAATGCTCTAGGATACGGATTTAGATGTGGATTTCTAGGTTTACTACACATGGAGATAGTACAGGAAAGATTAGAAAGAGAATTTAACATTGATGTCATTATTACAGTTCCTAATGTTTCTTATAAAGTTTACACTACAAAAGAAGAAATAATAGAAGTCCATAATCCATCAGGATTGCCAGATCCTTCTAAAATTGATAAAATAGAGGAACCTTTTATTAAAGCCCAAATAATTACAAAAAGTGAATTCCTTGGTAGTATTATTAAGCTATGCATTGATAGACGAGGTGTTTTTATAGGACAAGTCTATTTGACTACTGATCGTGTAGAATTAACATTTGAGATGCCTTTAGTTGAAATTTTATTTGATTTTTATGATAAATTAAAAAGTATCTCTAAAGGATATGCTTCTTTAGATTATTTCCAGATTGGTTATAGAGAAACTGATTTGGTAAAATTAGATATTTTATTAAATGGTGAAAAAGTAGATGCACTTTCTACACTTATTCACCGAGATAATGCATATAATTTTGGTAGGAGAATATGTGAAAAGCTAAAAACTCTAATACCAAGACACCAATTCGATATTGCTATTCAAGCTTCTATAGGAGCAAAAATTATTGCTAGGGAAACTATTAAAGCATACAGAAAAGATGTTACTGCTAAATGCTATGGTGGTGATATAACAAGAAAGAGAAAATTGCTAGAAAAACAAAAAGAAGGTAAAAAAAGGATGAGACAAATCGGCAAAATTGAGGTTCCACAAAGTGCATTTTTATCTGTATTAAAATTAGATTAAAAAAATATAATCTTATAAGCTAAAACTTATTTTACAATAATTTTATTGTGTATTAATAATTACCTTATAATAGTTGAATGGAAAAGCTTTTAGGAGTTTTTAATGATAGTAAAAGATGTGTTTAAAAGTATCGAATTTTTGTTATACTTTACAGTATGTTATTCATATGTTTGACTAACTATCTCGCTATACTTGTCCCACGCCCATCTGTCGTGCGATGACAAGTTAAGCAGTCTTCCAATGTCAGGTTCTATCAACTCTTTTAAATACTTATTTATTATTACGAACCACATTAGGTAACTCTGCAAGTACTTCGTAGCCACTCCGTGAAATCTACTCAACCACGTTTTGAAATCACTTATTTTGCCCTCAACAATCTTAACACTGTACATCCCTCGTTTAATTTGCCTTTTGTTAACTATTACCTTTTTACTTTGCAAATTTTTCACAGCTTTTCTGAAC
>JAHDSP010000467.1 GCA_018432645.1 Bacteroidales bacterium
TAAATATTAGGACGCAATATTTCATTATAATATTGTATAATAAATTCTTTATGTATTTGCTCAGTTATATCAGTTTCTTTTAATAGAAAAATATTATGATTGCTAAGTTCTCTAATGATATTTCTGAAAATATCATCCTGTCTTTCTTGTAATCCTTTGACACGATAATTTATTTTTTTTACTATTTCTTGGGGTTCGAAATATTTAGAGTATGCATTTTTTTTACCTTTCACTTTTAATAACCTAGTCAGAGTTGCATATCTGACACGATAAAATTCATCTAAATTATTAGAATATATTCCTAAAAAACGAATACGCTCGATTAATGGATTGTCTGGGCTCTCAGCTTCTTGTAAAACTCTTTCATTAAAGTCTAACCAGCTTAGCTCTCTATTGATAAAATTGTTTTTATTATACATTATTATTAAAAAAAATCCTTTAGTTTCAAAATTAATATTTTTTTATTATTTCAAAATTATATTTCTATAACTTTTTGAGTGGGCAAAGATTAACCACAAAGTTCTTAAAGAAGGCACAAAGAACACAGAGAATGATAGAATTAAATTGTCTAAACTGGGATTTTTGGGATTAAAGGATTTTAGGATTTTGTTTTTCAGGGCTAAAGCCCATATCCTTTTTTGTGTCATACCCTGACCTAAAGGTCAGGGTTAATATCTAGAACTTTGTGAACTTTGTGTAATATCTTTGTGTTCTTTGTGGTAAAATAATTTATCCACAATAAACGTGATAGAACCTATCAAAAACTATCAAAGTGAATAATCTTATTTAATGGTCTTTTAGGGACATACATATTCCCATTTTCATCTAGATAGTACTCTACTGTGTTATCATTATCTTCAGCTATAGATTGCTGAGCTGGATATCCTAGAGCAATGATAGTATCTAGTTCATATTCATCTGGAATATTTAAAATAATTTTAACATTATTTTTATTTACAGAACCCAAAATACAACTTCCAATATTATATGCCCAAGCAGCTAAAATTAAATTTTCTACTGCCAGACCTGCATCGATACCTGTCCATTTTGTCAATCTATTTTTATTAATTAGTACTGCTATATAGCATACTGGTTTTTCATAATCTTTTGGAGTACCATTAGGATGTATATATGCTGCCCATCTGAGATTTTGAAATATGTTTTCACAAAGATTTTTATTAGTTACTACAATATATTCCAATGGTTGTTTATTACTAGCACTTGGTGCTAATCTGGCACAATCTATTATATCTATTAAAATATCATTATTAATTGGTTCCTGTTTAAATTTTCGTATAGTCCTTCTTGTTTTAATTAACTCAAGTAAATTCATTTTTTTGCAAAATAAATTAAAAATTATTTATTTATAAAAAGCAGTTAATAACTTAAATAAACAATTATATCTAATTAATTTAGAATATTAAAAAATAATTTTTTTAAAATTTTTTTAAAAAAATATACTCTATTTAAAAAAAATTATATAATTTTGCATTACCAAACTTTTAAAAATTTAAAGATATGAAAAAAATGAGAAATTTATTAGCATTAGCTATAATTGGAAGCGTATTATTCGTTTCCTGTGGTGATGATACCACCAAGCCAGTAGTTACTTTAAGGGGTGCTGCTGACACAACAATCGCATTAAATAGTACATGGATTGATCCAGGCGCTATTGCAGAAGATGATGAAGATGGTGTGATAACAGACATTCAAGTAACAGGAATAGTAAATGTAAATTTAACTGGTACTTATGTAATTACTTATTCTGCTACAGATGCAGCAGGTAATACAGGTACAAAATCTCGTACTGTTAGAGTAAGAAATACTGCTGAAGGCTGGGCAGGTAGCTATGTTGTTGCTGATATAGTGGAAGGAGAATTATATACTTATTCTGATATAATTAGTTATTCTCAAACAGAGAATAGATATGTATGGGTAACTAAATTTGCTTATTATACAAATGGTGCAGTTAAATTCAAATTTGAAAATCCTGAAACTATACCAACAGATATAACTTTACCACAACAAACTGTTCATTGTGGAACCGCACCATATGATGCAGATCGTACTTTCTCTGGCTCTGGTGAAGCTACTATAGAAGGATCTTTCTATATAGATTATATTGAAAGCACTTATGGTACTAGTGTAGAAGGCACAGAAACTTATACAAAACAATAATTCTTGTGTAAAAAATTTTTAAAATAAAAAAGGAGGTAAAATTATTTACCTCCTTTTTTTTATTTTTATTAAAATCACTAATTTTACTAAAAATAATTTAATGAACAATAACGATTATAATGATAGATTTACACTATTAGCAGTATTTTCATACCCACATGAATATTTTGTTTTGAAATCATTATTAGAAGCAGAAGATATAAAAGTAATACTCAAAGATGATGTAACAATTTATGTAAATCCATTATTATCACAAGCAATAGGGGGTATCAAAATGTACGTGCCTATAGATAAATACCAAAGAGCAAAAGAGATTTACGATAATTATCTTAACCAAACATTAGAAGATGAAGAGAATGAATAACTAAATTATTAATATTAATGCAAGATAAATTAGAATTTAATTATAAAAAATCCTTAGGACAGCATTTTCTTAAAAATCCTGAAATAGCAAAACGTATTGTCGATTCTTTAAAATTGACTACTACTGATGATGTTATTTTCGAAATAGGTCCAGGTAGTGGAATAATGACACAATTTTTATTAGATAAATATCCATTATTAAAAATAATAGAACTAGATAGAGAAGCTATAGGATTACTTAAAGAGAAATTTACAAATATTGAAACAAAAATCATACAAGGAGATATTTTAAAAATAAATTTAATAGATTATGCGAATAAATTTTCTATAATTGGCAATATGCCATACAATATTTCTGGCCCATTATTATTTAACGCTTTAGAATACAGAAATCATCTAATAGAATGGGTAGGTATGCTGCAACTAGAAGTAGTACAAAGGATATTATCTAATCCTAGCAATAAAACATATGGTAAATTGAGTGTATTACTTCAAGCATATTTTGATATAGAACAAATTATACGATTATCTCCAGCATCATTCTATCCACCACCCAAAGTGTCGTCAGCAGTTATTAGAATGGTTCCCAAAAAAGAAAAAATCCCAAAAACAAATTTTGAAAAATTTGTAAAAATCGTAAAATTATCATTTATGCATCGAAGAAAAACATTGAGAAATAATTTGAAAGGACTATTGGATTACGATACACTAAGTGATGTTTTTTTTAGTAAAAGGCCTGAGGAATTGAGTTGGGAAGATTTTGATGAGATGATACAAAAATATTTTGAATAGGAGGTTGATTTTTGGGGAGCGAAGTAGGGGATGAAAAAACAAACATTTATGTTAGCTTTTCCCTATGCTTTAATCTCAACCTCATA
>JAHDSP010000554.1 GCA_018432645.1 Bacteroidales bacterium
AAACCTATTTTTCTTTTTAATCTGTCTTTTTCTTTTTTGGGTAAATATTCATAAGTTTCGATAGTTTTGTGCATTATCCATGCTGTCATTATATTAGTATAAGCATTATCATCGATGCCACCCTTTTCGGCATTAGGATATTTTTCGTGAAATTCGTCTGGTCCCATTACCCCATATATATGATATCTACCATCAGCTTCATTATATTCAGTAATACTAGAAAAAAAGCGAGCTATCTCTAGCATCATTTCTATTCCATAATTATGCAAAAAATCTAAATCTCGAGTTACATAAAAATACACCCAAATATTATAAGATATTGCTAAAGATACATGTCGTTGCAATCTGCTGAGATCAGGGTCCCATTTACCAGAAATTGGATTATAATGTAGCTCTTGAGTTTCTTCATCACCAGTATCAGCTGATTGCCAAGGATACATAGCACCTTCATAGCCATTATCTCTAGCATATCGTAGAGCTGCATTTAATCTACGATATCTATACATTAATAAATTTTTAGTAATCTCTGGATTCCATATATTAAAAAAAGGGAAAATAAAAATTTCATCCCAGAAAATATGACCTCTATATGCTTCACCATGCCATCCTCTGGCTGGTGCTCCTGTATCTATGTATTTATTAAATACGTTGGCAGTTACTAATAAATGATATGAATATAGCCTAACTGCTAATTGAGAAAATCTATCTCCTTCTATTACATAATCTTTCTCTTCCCAAAGTTTTTGCCAAGCTTTTATATGTTTATCTAATAATTTTTCATAAGATTTTAGTTTTCTAATAGTTTTATATGATATTTTAAAAATATCTTCGTCTATGGTATCACGATCCTTATCTTTAGAAGTAAATAATGTAACGTATTTTTCTAATGTATAAGTTATCCCTTGACTGGCTTCTAATTTAAAATATTCAGAAATTATCTCATCGTGTATATTTACATCTCTTTGCAAATCTAATATTTTATCATTTTCTAACAATTTATGTTTAGCGGTAATTAATATTTTTACAAAAGATCTGTTAGTTTGTGAATACAAATATATATAGCCATTCATCTTAGCTGCATCTATTACTTCTAAATGTTTATTGTTTAGATCTCTATATCTAGCCACACCATAATTAATAACACTACCATCTATAGATGAGCGTATTACAATATCAGAAGAATAATTTTGTGGAGTGAACTGATATTTTACAGCACCTACGTGCATATCATCAATGCTAATGAAATTTTCAGTTTTTAAATTTGTAATTCTATCGTTTTTGTCTTTAAAAGTAATTTCACGAGTTACTATGCCATTGAGCATATTTAAGTCATGTTTATATTTCAGAATTTCACAATCTAGAGGATTAAAGAAATCTCCATCTCCAATTTTCAGCTCTATCAATAACCAATTAGGACAGTTTACTAAATCATTATTGTAAACTGTTCTATCGTGCACTGGTGAAGGTAATCTATTATATAATCCAGCAATATATGTACCTGGATAATGCTCATCTACTTGCATT
>JAHDSP010000034.1 GCA_018432645.1 Bacteroidales bacterium
AAATAAACAATTTATTTGCATAAAACCAACTACATATATGAACCTTAGTGGCAAAGCAGTAAATTACTGGTTAAAAATACTTGAAATACCTTTATCAAATATTATAATTATTTATGACGATTTTGAATTACCATTGGGTAAAATTAGAATAAAAGCAAAAGGAAGTGCTGGTACTCACAAAGGACTAGAAAATATTATAGAAACATTGCGAACTGAACAAATACCTCGTATGCGTATTGGTATAGACAATAATTTTTTGCCAGGACAGCAAATAGATTATGTTTTAGAAAAATGGCCAAAAGATCAATGGAAAAAAATATCCAAAGTTTTTCCAGTAGCTTCTGATGCTCTTTATACCTGGGCTTTTGAGGGTATAGATAGAGCAATGAATAAATATAACAATATTGTAATAGAGTGATTCTTATACATTAAATAAATTTAACTAATTAAAACTTTGTAATATGGCTAAAATGTTAGATTTAACAAAAGGAGATGAACGTAAGACTATTATCAAATATGCAGTTCCATTAATATTAGGCAGTGTCTTACAAAATCTATATTCACTAATTAATAGTATCATAGTCGGCAATTACTTAGGAAAAGAAGCATTAGCAGCAGTAGGTATATCATTCCCACTAATATTTGCGATTATTTCTTTAATAATAGGTTTTACAATTGGCTTATCTATAGTAATAGGACAATATTATGGTAGTAAGCAATATGATAATTTGAAAAAAGCTATTAGTACAAGTTACATAGTATTAGTGGTTTTCGCTGTAATAATGACTACCTTTTCTATAGCTACAGGCAAATATTTATTGCAACTATTGGGAGCACAACCAGAAATATTATCTCAAGCCACTTCATATTTTAATGTATTTTGTTTAGGTTTTTTATTTGCTTTTCCTTTTAATGCTACTAATGCAGTTTTAAGAGGTGTAGGAGATTCTGTTACGCCGCTATATTTTTTGATTTTTAGTATTGTTTTAAATTTTATTTTAAATTATGTGTTTGTAGTCATATTACATTTAGGATTAACATCTACTGCTTGGGCTAGTGTAATAAGTCAGATATTAGCATTGATACTGATGATAGTTTATATAAACAAAAAACATCCTTTTATCTCAGTAAAGATAAAAGAAATGAAATTTTATAAAAATATTTTTAAATATATAATGAAAATCAGCTTGCCCAGTGGCATTCAACAATTTGTAATAGCTATTAATGCAATAGTTTTAATGAGTTTAGTAGCATCATTTGGTACCGATGCCATTGCTGGCTATTCAGTAGCTACTAGGGTAGATGCTATAGCTGGAATACCTGCATTCATTTTCTCATCAGCATTAGCTAATTTCGTAGCACAAAATGCTGGAGCTTTAGAATTTAAAAGAATTAAAAATGGCTTAAAAGAAACGCTACGTATGACTGTCAGCATGACAATTATTATATCTATATTGATTATTATTTTTAGTAAATCAATAATGACTATTTTTACTAAAGATATAAATGTAATTAATATAGGTAGTGAATATTTGAGGGCAATAAATTATTTTTATGTATTATATGCAGTGATGTTTGCTTATCAGGCAGTATTCAGAGGTAGCGGCGATACTATGATAAGCATGCTAATAACATTAGCAGCTATATGGATAGTGCGTATTCCATTTTCTTATATGCTTTCTAAACATTTAGGAACCTTAGGCATATGGCTAGGAATACCAATTGGCTGGTTTGTAGGAGTAATACTAACGTATAGCTATTATAAATCGAGAAAATGGGAATTAAAATTTGTAATGCAAATGCGTGGAAGACATAACGCCCCACCAGAATTAGCCGATAACATTTAATATCAATTTTTTATACTTTTAAAAAAAAATTCACAGCGCTGGGGAAATGCGGATTTAGCAAAGCGTTAAAAAAATGACTACTTTTGCTCATAATGTATTGTATTGAGTTATTTAAACAAAAATACTATATATTAAAAAAGTTTTTGAACTCCTTTTCTTAAAAATTTTTTATCGGACAACAATGAAAAGGAATATTAAAATTATTGTACGATTTTTATTTCGTTTAGTATTCTCTGAGCATTGGCATACTTATCAATGATAAACAGCATATATCTGATATCGAGTACAATGTTTCTGCATCTGCTTTCATCGAAATAAAAATCGCTCATAGTACCTTCCCATACTCTATCGTAATTTAGCCCAATTAACTCTCCTTTACTGTTAAAGACAGGGCTTCCACTATTGCCACCTGTAGTATGTGCTGTACTTATGAAGGCTATTGGTAGCTCGCCATTAGCATTGGTATATGATCCAAAATTTTTTGTTTTAAATAATTTGAGTAGGGTGCTATCTATCTTGTAATCTTCTGCTTCTCCCCATAATGCTTTATCTACCATACCATTGATAGTTGTATAATAAAGATAAGTAATAGCATCTGCTGGATTATATGGTTTTACATTACCGTATGCTATTCTCATAGTGCTATTAGCATCATAATAATACTTGTTTGGTGGTAAATAATAACTCTGTAGTCTGGTATATATGCGATAAAGGCTATCTAATTTATTATTATAATACTCCTCCATTGGCCATATTTCTTTGGAATACCAGTATAATAATTGACTTGTTAATAAAAATAATGGATCTTTTTGAATTTTTTTAGGATTAATTTTATTTTTATTACATGCTTCTGATATTTTATCGATATTGTTAAAAATAGATTTGTCTATATTTTTAGCAGCATTAACTTTGATTTTCAATATTTCATCGGGAAAATATTTTGATAAGCTATCTAAATATTTAAAAGTAGAATTGAATAAATTTTGTTCTAATTTCAAATTATTATTTTTTAAAAAATTATTTACTTGGTAGCACCATTTACTTTGCCAAGTATCTATTTCGTTTTTTTGTAAATCTTTAATATCAAATATTGTACGTTGTATTAATTTAGTAATTTCATTAGAAAAATAAGCTTCATACAGTACTCTATCTATATATTCGTAGTTATAGATCAGCTGATGATATTGGTATATTGTATCCAACAAATTAGAATATTTTTTTAAAGAGTCGATATTTTTGAGCCAATTAATAAATTCTTGTTCTTTAGCATATCGTTTCTCTATAGCATTAGTAGCATTGATGCCTATTGTTTCGCCTTGCATTTTTTTCCAGTAATTAGCTATACCAGCCCTCTTATTTGCATACATCAATCTTATAGTATCATTATAACGAGAAGCATTTTCTATAATATTCAATTTTGTTGACCTAATGTCTATAGCTATAGGATTTATGTGATTTACATTCATATCTATACCTTTAGAAGTCATGAAATGAGTAGTTGATCCAGGGAATCCATATACGAATATGAAATCATCTTCTTCTACGCCTTTTTTAGATACTGGAGCCACATATTTAGGTTTATATGGGACATTATTTTCTGAGTAATTTGCTGGTTCATTATTCTGATCTACATAAATACGAAAAATTGAGAAATCCCCTGTATGACGTGGCCATACCCAATTATCTGTATCACCTCCAAAATTACCTATAAATAATGGAGGAGCTGCTACCAAACGTATGTCGCTAAACACTTCATAGGTCATTAGATAATATGCATTGCCGTAGTTAAACTCTCTAACTACAGCATTTATATAAGGTTTAGTTTTATTCTCTGCAGCTATATTTTTACTTATTTTTCTCACAATTTCTTTTCTTTGTTGTTCATTAGCATTCGCTGGAATTTGAGATAAAATTTCATTAGTTACATCTCTCATGCTTATCAATCTAGATATCGTAAGTCCAGAAATTGATATTTCTTCCGTATAATCTTTAGACCAATATCCATTAGTCAGATAATCATTATTGACAGTGCTCACCCTAGCTATCGATCCATGTCCGCAATGATGATTAGTTATTACTAATCCTTGTTCACTAACTATAGCACCTGTGCATCCACTACCGAATAGCACCACAGCATCCTTTAGACTAGAATTATTTATACTATATATTTCCTCTGTAGTCAATTTTAATCCTCTAGTAACCATATCATCATATTGAGCTTCTAAAAGGACTGGCAGCCACATTCCCTCATCTGCCAAAAGATTTTTACATAATGATAAACTTAAAATCCCAATTAAAATCATTAATCTTTTCATAATACTATTATTTTTTATTAATTTGTAAGCAAAAATAATAAAAGATAATCACTTATGAGTATTTTTTAAATTAGTAATTTTTAATGTGTTAGGAGTTTTAAAATTTTTTAAAAAGTTTATGCATTGACAAGTTTAAAGAGATAAATGGGATATTACAATATTATCTAAAAAAATAAAGGGGTTTATCTTTATTGATAAACCCCTTTAAAATTAGATTAAAATAATTTTAAAAAACTATCTGTGATAATTTCACATATCTATCATAGCGCCATTTTGCTACTTTTTCTGCTTCATCGAAAAGTTCTTTAGCAGTTTGCGGATTAGATCTCATTAGAGAAGAGAATCTAACCTCAGAGAGTAGAAAATCTTGAAATAGGCCAAAGTCTGGTTCTTTGCTATCTAATTGGAAAGGTATTTTACCTTCATCAGCTAAACGCGGGTCATAGCGATACAAGGTCCAGTAGCCAGATTTGACAGCACGTTCTTCTTGATTTTGAGACTGTCCCATATCACCTTTAATGCCATGAGCTATACAAGGAGCATAAGCTATAATAATAGATGGTCCAGGAAATTCCTCTGCTTCTCTTACTGCTTTTAAATATTGATTAATATTAGCTCCCATAGCTACTTGAGCTACATAAACGTAACCATAAGAGATACCCATTAGACCTAAATCTTTTTTTCTAATTTTTTTGCCGGAAGCAGCAAATTTAGCAATAGCACCAATGGGAGTAGATTTAGATGATTGACCACCAGTATTTGAATATACTTCAGTATCTAAAACTAAAATATTTATATCTTCACCAGATGCCATCACATGATCTAATCCACCATATCCAATATCGTAAGCCCAGCCATCACCACCGATACTCCACACACTTACTTTGATGAGATAATGTTGATATTTTTTGATAAAATCAGCTATATCTTGCGGAGCATTGGATATCATTGATAAGAGTTTATCTGTTGCTATTTCTGCGTTTTGGGCATTATACATGCCATCTATCCATTCTTGCATAGCATTTTTCAGTTCAGTGCTAGCATTGCTATCTGAGATAAATTTTACAAAATTCTCTTTAATATATTCTCTGATTTTGCGAATACCACTTGCTATACCAAATCCATACTCAGCATTATCTTCGAATAAACTATTACCCCAAGCTACACCTTTGCCATTGCGATTAGAAGTTGTATATGGCATAGATGGTGCACTACCACCATATATAGATGAGCAGCCGGTAGCATTAGCTATTACCATACGCTCACCAAAAAGTTGAGTTATGAGTTTAATATATGGAGTCTCGCCACATCCAGCACAAGCACCGCTAAATTCAAATAATGGTTGAGCAAATTGACTACCTCTGACAGTTTTGTATTTATCTACAACTGTATCTTTGTAGCCTACTTTTTGATCCATATATGTGAATCTATCATTTTCATCTAGATGGTCTTGTAATGGTTCCATTACTAATGCTTTTTCTTTAGCAGGACAAACATTTACACAAACTTCACAGCCTGTACAGTCTAAAACGCTTACTTGTAATGAATAATTGTATTCTTTAGTAGCACCATTGCCTTTGATAGATTTGGTACCTGATGGGGCATTAGCTAATTCTTCATCAGTAAGTAAAAATGGACGAATTACAGCATGAGGGCAAGCATATGCACATTGATTACATTGTGTACAATTCTCTGGTATCCATACTGGTACAGTAACTGCAACTCCACGTTTTTCATATTTAGATGTTCCTGATGGGAAAGTACCATCTTCTCTTCCTTTAAATGTAGATACTGGCAGCTTATCTCCTTCTTGAGCATTCATTACTCTCACTACTTGAGAAATAAATTCTGGGGCGTCATCTTGTTCATAATAAATAGGACTCTCATCAGGTAAGTTTTTCCATTCTTCAGGCACTTTCACTTCTATTACTTCAGCACCACGTTCTATAGCTTGATAGTTCATTTGCACTACTTTTTCGCCTTTTCTACCAAAAGATTCTTCTACAGCTTTTCTCATTTCTTTGATAGCTAAATCATAAGGAATGATATTGGTAATTTTAAAGAAAGCAGATTGCATAATAGAATTTATTCTATTTCCCAATCCTATTTCTCTAGCTATCTTCGTAGCGTCAATCACATAAAATTTAATTTTATTTACTGCTAAATATTTTTTAATAGAATTAGGTAGCTTTTCTTTAGTAGTTTCTACGTCCCAGATAGTATTTAATAGGAAGGTACCACCAGGTTTCAGTCCGCTGAGCATATCATATTTACCTAAATATGCTGGTACATGACAAGCAACGAAATCAGGTATAGTAACTAAATAAGGACTACGTATAGGAATATCACCGAAACGTAAATGTGATACTGTGAATCCACCAGATTTCTTAGAGTCATAAGCGAAATATGCTTGGCAATATTTATTTGTTGTTTCACCAATTATTTTTATTGAGTTCTTATTAGCACCTACAGTACCATCAGAGCCTATACCATAGAATCTAGCAGAATAGATACATTGATGTGAAATATTAATTTCCTTCTCTTGTGGTAAGGATGAGAAATTGATATCATCTACAATGCCAATAGTGAAGTGATCTTTAGGTTCTTTTTGTTTTAAATTATTGTAAATTGCTAATATTTGTGAAGGAGTGGTATCCTTTGAGCTAAGACCATAACGTCCACTATAGATTTCTGGAGCATTAGGTTTCCCATAAAAGATATTTTTTATATCTAAATAGAGAGGTTCGCCCATAGCACCAGGTTCTTTTGTCCTATCTATTACAGCTATACGTTTCACTGATTTTGGTAAAACATTTAATAAATATTTTTCGCTAAAAGGACGATAGAGGTGTACGTTTATGATGCCCACTTTCTCGCCACTGTTCATTAAATAATCTACTGTGTCTTTAATAGTATCAGATACAGATCCCATAGAAATTATGATATTTTCTGCCTCTGGGTGACCATAGTAATCAAATGGATGATATTCTCTACCAGTCAATTTAGTAATTTCTTGCATATAATATTCTACTAAATCTGGTATTTTATCATAAAATGTTTGTGCTGCTTCACGAGCTTGAAAGAATATATCGGGATTTTGTGCAGTACCACGAATAACTGGATGATTTGGATTCAGAGCTCTATTACGGAATTCTTCTATAGCTTTCCAATCTATAATGTTTATGAAATCTTCTGCATCTAATTTTTCGATTTTTTGTATTTCGTGAGATGTTCTAAATCCATCAAAAAAATGTAGGAAAGGCACTCTGCCTTTGATAGCAGCTAGATGTGCTACAGGAGCTAGATCCATAATTTCTTGCACACTACTTGTAGCTAACATAGCAAAACCAGTCATTCTAGTAGACATCACATCAGAATGATCTCCAAATATAGATAATGCATGTGAAGCAACAGTACGAGCAGATACATGAAATACGCCAGGCAAAAGCTCGCCAGAGATTTTATACATATTAGGTATCATCAATAATAAACCCTGACTAGCAGTATATGTGGAGGTTAGAGCACCACTTTGTAAACTTCCATGTACAGCTCCAGCAGCTCCAGCTTCACTTTGCATTTCTATTACTTTCACAGTAGAACCAAAAATATTTTTCCTGCCTTCAGCAGCCCATTCATCTACATACTCTGCCATCGGTGATGATGGAGTGATAGGATAGATAGCAGCTACCTCGCTAAATATATAACTAACATGAGCCGCAGCATGGTTACCATCACAGGTAATAAATTTTTTATCTCTCTTCATTTTTATATTTTTTTATTTTATTTGTTTGCGAAATTAATCATTATTGTTCATATTGTCAAACTAAAGTTATAAATATCATTTTTATTGGCTTTTTCTGAATTATTTCACTTAGTTATGATGAATTTTAATGAAAATATAATTCATTATTTTTAATTTTCTAAAAAGTATAATTAAAAAAAATTTTTTCATTTTAAAAAATATTTTTACCTTTGCAAAAATAAATAACGGCGTCGTAGCTCAGTTGGTAGAGCAGAGGACTGAAAATCCTTGTGTCGGTGGTTCAATTCCACCCGATGCCATTACTAGGGGCAATAAATAAATTGCCCCTTTATATTTTGTAAAAGTTATTTGTTTTATTTGTAATTTTGTTCTCCAAATAAAAGGCTCCGTAGTTCAATGGATAGAACGGAAGTTTCCTAAACTTTAAATGCAGGTTCGATTCCTGCCGGAGTCATTTTATTTTTTGTAATTTTACAAAAATTTATTTTTACCTAATTATATAATGAATAATCATACTATATATGTAGATTTTGGCAATACAAGTACTAAATTGCTTTTGGATAATGAAGATTTCTACTCTTTCCCTTCAGATAATTCTTTATTTGAAAATATTTTGGATATCATCAATAAATATAATGTTAATAAAGGACTGTATGCATCTGTGATTTTCCTTACTGCAGACTTAATATCTTTTTTGCAAGAACATAATGTTTTTTCTTTAAAACAAGCTAATTTAGCTTTGCCATTTTCACTAGAATATGAGAGTATAGATACATTGGGAGAAGATAGAATAGCAGCTGCTGTAGGAGCATATAGTTTAAATAATGATGAAACATTTTTAACTATTCAAATAGGTACTGCTATTACTTATGATTATGTTATTAATAAAAAATATTTGGGTGGTGCTATCAGTCCTGGCTTTGCTATTAGATATTTATCTTTACATAATTTTACACAAAAATTACCGTTATTAAAAGTAGAAAATGAAAATTTCAATATAGACATGATAGGCAAAAATACTAAAGAAAGCGTAAATTCTGGTGTTTATTGGGGAGTATTACATGAGTTGCAAGCTCGTATAGATGATTTCATAGATAAATATCAAAGTCCAGCTTATATAAGTACATCTTTTAAAAAATATTTGGATAAGAATTTAAAAAATTGCAATTTTGCAAATCAAAATTTAGCTCTTCTAGGACTAAAATTTTTACTGAAATGAAGTTTTTTATTAAAAGTAATTTATTTTTTATAATATTTGTTATATGCATTCCTTTTTTAGAAGGGCAAAATAATTTTTATAATCCATACTCTAGATATGGAATTGGTGATGTGCAGGCTACTAATCATGCTATGCTTTATGCTATAGGTTTAGATGGTGGTTCATTTTATGATAAAAGTATAATAAATTATCTAAATCCAGCTACTTATGCTCTTTTCGACTCTTCATCTATTGTTTTAAATATTGGAGCTAATGCTAGTGGCAATGTAGTTAGCAATGCTTTACAATCTTATTCTCAATGGGGCGGTGGACTTTCTATGATTAGTGGTGGGTTCAGAATTAATAAATTTCTCTCTGCAGCTGTAGGCCTTGTACCTTTTTCTAATGTAGGTTATAAAATCACTGATTCTGTAGCTGAGTTTCCTACTTCTTCATATAAAAATGTCTATTCTTCTCATGGTGGTATTAATCAAGCTTTTGCTGGCTTTGGGATTAATATTGCTAAAAATTTTGCATTAGGATTTAATGTTAGTTATCTTTTTGGCACTATTTATCAAAATAATTATACTGATATCGATACTTCTTATTTTCTGGATAATAGATATACAAATGCGACGTTTATAAACGATATTTATTTTAATGCAGGACTTAGATTTATGGTACCGATGGATAAATCTAACCTTTCTTTTGGTTTTTCATATGCACCATCGATGAGTATTAATGCTAAGAGAACCATTAGATCTGAATTGATAACCTTTGGAGTTAATAATGATGCAAGCATAGATACTATTAATGAGACAATTACTGATGGAGAATATTTATTCCCTTCTTTCTATAGTGCTAGTATCGGTTGGGATAATAAGAAAAATATTAAAATTTTCTTAAATTCTTATTTTGCTAATTGGGAAAAATTTAAAAATTTTGGTGAAACAGATAGTTTACAAAATAGCTTTGCTGTACAAACCGGTTTTTCTATTATTCCTAATCCTAATTCTTTCAAAAATATATTTGTTAGAAGTAATTATATTATTAGCTTAAAATACAATAAAACATATTTAAATCTTCGAAATACTTCTTTAGATGCATATACTATATCTACTAGCATGATTATCCCATTTAGACCAGCTTTTAAATCTATTTCATCTATTGGCATTAATTTTGCATATACTTTCCAAGGAACTAAAAAAAATAATTTGTTAACAGTAAATAATTTTAATATTGGGATATCTTTACAAATAAAAGAAGGATTTTATGAGAGTAAAAAATATGATTAAAAAATAAAATTTTAAAAAAATAAAAATAAAAATATGAAAAAGTTAGTTTTAATTTTAGTAATGTTAATATGTATAGGTGGAATAAATGCTCAAGATACAAATATTATTTTTCCAAAACCATGCAGCATAAAAGGGCCTAAATGGGGACAAGATAGCCTAAAAGCTGTGCAGAGTTATTCTATTTTTAGAGAAAATATGAAGCAATGGAGTGCTAATAAGCAAAGAACAGAATTATTAGATTATTCTTTAGAAAGTTGGCGATTCTTATTTAATCATGCTCCTATAGCTAGTCCTTATATCTATATTGATGGACAAGATTTATTAGAGTATTTAATTAATAAAAATGAAGCTAATACTGAATTAAAGGAAAAATATATTGATACTCTAATGATGATTTTCGATAAAAGGATAGAAGCTTTTGGTTGTAAATCTCACTCTTTAGAAGGATTTGTTTTAGGTAGAAAAGCGCTTACTCTATTAAAATATAGACCTGAAAATACTCAAGAAATATTAGCTACTTTTCGTCGAAGCATCGAGCTAGGTAAAGAAAATGCTGAACCAGCAATTGTGTTTAGCTATTACAATTTTATCGTAGATCAAGTAAATAAAGGTCAAATGGACACCTTAATTATCTTTGAGGAATATGACAGATTATCTGATTTAATGAATAAAAGATTAGCAAAATTGTATGATGAATACAAGGAT
Source organism: Bacteroidales bacterium (assembly GCA_018432645.1). Classification (GTDB taxonomy): domain Bacteria; phylum Bacteroidota; class Bacteroidia; order Bacteroidales; family DTU049; genus DTU049. Next base: position 11,124 of record JAHDSP010000034.1, read on the forward strand.
AATCCTGCAGATAGCACTAAATATGAAAGATCTATTAAAAATGTTCAAGCTGCTATAATAAATATGGATAATTACATGGCTCCTTTTGCTAACTGCGACATAATAGTAGATATTTATAATAAAAAATTTGAACAAAATAAAGAAAACATTGAATTTCTGAGAAGATTAACAAATATAATGGAGAAAAAAGGTTGCGACGATGACCATTTATACTTCAAAGCTTCAGAACAATTGTACGCTTTAGATCCATCGCCTGCATCAGCTTTATCATTAGCTAAGTCATTTATAAAAGCTAAAAGATATGAAGATGCTGCAAAATATGCAAGTCAGGCAGCTGAGAGCTTCGATAATGCTGATGATAGATTTGATGCATACTTGATTTTAGCAGAAGCATATAGATTAAATGGACAATATTCTGCTGCTAAAAATGCTGCATTGAAAGCCTCTAATATAAAACCAAACAGTGGCAAACCATTTATTTTTATAGGTGATTTATATATGATAACTGCAAATAGTTGCGGCGACAATCCAGTAACTAAACGTGCTGGCTATTGGGCAGCTTATGATCAATATACCAGAGCTAAAAAAGACCCAGAATTTGCAAGTATCGCTTCTAAAAAAGCTTCTGAAGCATATTCATATTTCCCTAAAACTGAGGATTTATTTTTCTACGGATATTATAAAGGGAATTCTTACACAATTAATTGCTGGTACACAGAAACTACTACCATCAGAGCAGTTGATTAGAATACCGTTATGAAACATGTAGGATATCTATGTTCATTTATTTTATTGTCTTTCACTTTTTGGGGATGCCAACCAAATACTATTGAAGAAATAAAAAAGATAAGTGAGCAAGATACCTTTCCTGTAGCTGTCATTAGTGATGCAGATGTTTATTATTCTGATAGTGGAGTGGTAACTATGCATATTTTAGCTCCTTCTATAAAAAACTATATATATCCAAATAATATAACAATACTGGAAGGAGCTTTAAAAAGTAATTTTTATGATTCTCTTGGCCAAGTACGGTCAGTCATACATTGTAATTATGCAAAATTAGATGATAAAAATGGTATAGTAGAGCTCAGAAAAAATGTAAAAGTTTTTAATATTATCGATGAGACCGAGTTCTACTCTGAGGAATTATTATGGAATCGTCGAGAGCATATTATCACTTCTACTAAATTTATTAGAATAGTAACTCCTGATAAGATTATTTGGGGAGATGGGTTGCAATCAGACGAAGAAATGAAAAATTATAAAATCCTCAAACCTAAAGGCGAAATTTATGTAAAAGATTTATAGCATTTGACTAATGACTAACAAGATTGTTCAAATTAATTATAAGATTTTTAGTTCTATAACGGTTTGTTGTTATTAATCCACAAATGAACACAAATTAGCACAAATTATAAATTTACCCCGTGAGATATATAGTAAAAGAAACATTAAAAGTAGAATAATTAGTTATCTCACGGGGTAAATCCCATAATCCTTTAATCCCAAAAATCACAGTTCAGACAATAAAGAGGTAATAAGTGATGAGTGATGGGCGATGAGGGAAAGATAAAAGTGTTTATAAGTTAATTAATAAAAAACTATTATTTTTCTCACCATTTCTCACAGTCTCACCATCACTTATCACTTATCACCTATCAATAATAAAGAAAAAGATATGGGCTTTAGCCCTGAAAAACATATTTATTGATTTACTTTTCTTTGTCAACTGCAAAAAGAAAAGTAACAAAAGCAAAGTCTCCGCTAGAGCTTATTAATTATTGTAAAGGTATTCTTTTAATACAAAAAGTTGAAAAGACTTTATTATCTAAACGCCTATCTCAATAAAGATAATTTTAGAGAACTATCTTTTATAAATACTTCAAAATATTTTTTTGCATTTCGTCTTCCAAATTATTATAATTAATAGGTTGAAAGATTTTACCTGTCAGCATTTCGTATAATTCAATATATCTATGAGAAACTTCGTGAATAATCTCTGGTGGCATGATAGGAACTTTTTGATTATCATGTCCAGAGAATCCTTGATCCATAAGCCATTGGCGAACAAATTCTTTAGATAATTGTTTTTGTGGTTGCCCTAGCTTTTGTCTTTCTTCATAACCATCAGCATAGAAATATCTAGAGGAGTCGGGAGTATGTATTTCATCTATGAGAATAATATCTCCATTTAATTTTCCAAATTCATATTTTGTATCTACTAGAATAAGGCCTTTTTGTTTAGCTAATTGTGTACCTCTTTCGAATAATTGTAAAGTATAATTTTCGAGTTTCGAATAATCTTCTTTAGACACCAAACCAGCAGAGATAATTTCTTCTGGTGCGATATCTTCATCATGTCCTTCTATAGCTTTTGTAGTAGGAGTAATGATAGGGTGGGGGAAAGGATCATTTTCTTTTAAACCATCTGGTAATGGTTGGCCGCAAAGAGTGCGTTTGCCATCTTTATATTCTCTCCAAGCATGACCACTTAGATAGCCTCTAATGACCATTTCTACTTTAAAAGGAATGGCTTTATGACCAAGCATACACATAGGATGAGGACATATTATTTTCCAATTAGGTAAAATATCTTTAGTACTATCAAGGAAATAATCAGCAATTTGATTTAATACTTGTCCTTTGTATGGAATCGGTTGTGGTAATATAACGTCAAATGCAGATATCCTATCTGTTACAATCATCAATATTAGATTATCAAATTCATAAATATCGCGTACTTTGCCTTTGTACGAATTTTTTTGGTTAGGAAAACTAAAATTAGTTTCTATCAAGCCTTCATTTTTATTATTCATATTATTAAATTTATTTTTGATTTTATAACGTTTATTGTGGGTAAATTATTTTAGCAGAGATGTCTATTTTTTTACCGTCTTGGGAGAGCTCCTTTGTGGTTATACTAAAAATATTTGACTTCATAAATTAGAGCTTTGTCCATTGATGACTTCCTCCACTAGGACAATCAAAACTAATTGGTTTGTTTTTTGATTTTAAAAGAAGCCCACATTTTTTACATTGATAATTATTGGTTCCAATTTCACCCAAATCAGTCCATTGATGATGTCCTCCACTAGGACAATCAAAACTAATTGGTTTTTTGAGACTTTTAACGTGTGTAGCACATTTTTTGCATTGATAATTAGTAGTACCAACTTCACCCAAATCAGTCCATTGATGATTTCC
>JAHDSP010000369.1 GCA_018432645.1 Bacteroidales bacterium
AGCTTTATTAAAATCTTTAATAGCTAAATCGAATTTTTCTAAATTATAATAACAAATACCTCTAATGTTGTAAGCGTTTTCATTTTTAGGATCTAATTTAATTGCCATATTCATATCATTGATAGCCAAATCAAATTGTTTCAGCATTCTATAAGAATAACCACGATTGAAATATGCAGATTCGAAATCTGGATTTAGCTCGATAGCTTTTGTGAAATCTATAATAGCACTATCATATTCGTTTAAATTCAAATAAATCAATCCTCTACGATTGTGTAGAAATGAATTAGATCTAGATTTCAGAGCAGCATTATAATCATTTAATGCATTCTGGTAATCCTGTAAGTCATAATAAATAGAAGCTCTAAAATGATAAGCTACTTTATAATCAGGATCTATTTCTAATATTTTATTAAGATCTTCTAAAGCGGCAGGAATATTATCATCTTCATAAAAAACTATTGATCTATTCAAATAATAATAGGGCTTGGGATATAGTTCTATTGCTTTAGTATAATACCTAATAGCATTATTATTGTCATCTACTTTTTTATATATATCACCTAATCTATTATAAGCATCAGCGAATTGTGGATTAATCTCAATAGCTTTTTGTAAATCATCTATCGCCTCAGTGTATTTATCTTCATAATCATAAATAATAGCCCTATTATAATAAGCTAAAACAGAACTAGGGAGAATCTCTATGGCCTTAGTAAAATTTTCTTTTGCAGATTTATAATTATTAATATTGCGATAGGATATCCCATTAAGATAATAAGTGAAAGGATTAGATGGATTTAGCTTAATAGCTTTATTATAATGTTTAATAGCTGATTTATAATTATCATCTAAATAATAAGAATACCCTTTACCTACAAAATCCCAATAAGTTACTGGAGAAATAGAATAAATTTTTGTTAACAAATTTTTAATATCATTTTCATAAATAGAATCATCCATAGCATCTAAAACTTTTACCTTAAAAGATAATGGCAAAATATTTTCAGAATAAAAGTTAATACTATTATCAATAATAGATAAAGCAGTATCATATTTATCCATTTCACAATAAATATAAGATTTAAAAGAATTAGCAAGCAAATTACTGGAGTCGTCACTTATAATTTTATCTAATACTAGTATAGAACTATCATAATTAGCCTTCATAAGATAGTTAAGAGCTTGATCAAAATTCTTGTCATCATACACTTGTGCATAAAATTTCACACTAATTAAAGAAAAAAGAATAAAAATTGTAAAAAAGAATTTTGCTAAATAACTTGTTTTCATAATTAAAAAAATTAAAATTGATTATTAATAAACAAAAATAAGTAATTTTTTTAAATAAAATTAATACTTAAATATTAAAAGTAATATTTGATTAGTAAGTAAAGAAAATTTTTAAGGTTAAAAAGGTATGAGAGATGGTGGGAATAAGCTGTTTTCAACAGCTTATTCCCACCATTATAAAAAATTATTTTTATGAAATATATATGATATACAATATAAAAAATTTTTATATTTGCAAAAAATATAAAAATTATGGATAAAATATTTGAAGAAGAAATTGATGTCTTTGCCCTCACTAAAGAAGAAGCACGTAAGTATTACGACAATTTATATAATAAAATAAAAAATGAAGGCAAAGACATTGTCGATTATCAAGAGCAAAAAGCCATGTCTACAGGCATACTTTGTCCAGACTGTAATAGTAGCCACGTAATCAAAAATGGCTTGCAAAATGGAGTGCAGAACTATATGTGTAAAAACTGTAGACGGCAATTCAGAGTTACAACCGGTACCTTTATGTATGGCATTCACCACAGAGATAAAATGCTCGAATACATCAAATGCATGTCTGCAGGAATGACTTTGAGAGAGTGTGCTAGAAATGTTGGCATTTGTCTTCAAACGAGCTTCTTTTGGCGACATAGAATTCTCTGTGCATTGCAGTCTTTTGAAGATAATGTTAATTTCTTTGGAGTAGTGGAATTGGAAGAGTTACTAATGAATTATTCTGAAAAAGGCAAAAAGAAACGAGATAAGAAAGAGGTAAAAAAGTTAAAGAAAAAGAAGCCAACAAAAGTAGCAGTATTGGCTGCCACTGATAGAAGTGGAAATATACTTTTCAAAAAATTAGAAGACAAACAAGTACAAGCAGATCACGTATCAGAATTCCTAAAATCACGCATATCCAAAGATTCAGTTGTTTGCGGGAGCGATAAAAAAGCTTTTAAGACAGTTAATGCCGAACATATCAAACACAAAGAGATATATTCTAAGAAAAATAAGAAAGATGGTATATACGGTGTATCAACTGTTCATAAGAAGATAACAGCTTTTGTAAGTTGGATATATTACAAGTTTCGTGGAGTGGCAACGAAATATTTGACAAACTACATAATGTGGTTTGTGGTACGGGGTAAGTATCTGGCGGATAAGATAATAAAAGATACGGGGAGGTTGCTAAATTTGGCGGCGTCGGATAGGCGGGCATGGGAGCGGTATAGTGATCTGATGACCAAAACATATTTAATCTATAACATTTAAATATTTTCTTACAATTCCCTTTTAAAAATTTTTTCAAAATTTTTAACGCCACCCCATTCTCACTCACCCCATCATTTATCGTCTATTTTCTTGAATTTTTCCCCTTATTCTTTCATAATTGCTTATTTTAAATTTTTTTTATCTTTGTTCATTGTTTCATTTAAAATATAAATTACAGAATTATGACTTATAAAATTTTAATAACAGGTGCTAATGGGCAATTAGGATACGAGCTTAAAAAAATATTATCTCTAAATAGTAGTTACGAATTATATTTCACTGATATTGATTCTTTAGATATCACTGATAGTAATGCTGTTAATGATTTTTTTAAAAATTTAAAAATTGATTTTGTTATAAATGCAGCAGCATATACAGCTGTAGATAAGGCTGAACTTGAAAAAGATAAAGCAGAAAAAGTAAATATATCTGCCGTAAAAAATTTAGCTATTTGTGCAAAAAATTATAATTCTAAAATGATACATATTTCTACAGATTATGTATTTGATGGTAATAAGTCATTTCCATATATAGAAACTGATGAAACTCATCCATTAGGATATTATGGATATTCCAAATTATTGGGAGAACGAGCAATGATAGATATTGCCCCCAAAGGTGTTATCTTAAGAACTTCATGGTTATATAGTACTCATGGCAATAATTTTGTAAAAACTATCATCAATAAAGCTTCTATGGATAATCAAAATTTACAAGTAGTATATGATCAAATTGGTACACCGACGTATGCTAGAGATTTGGCTAATTGTATTAATTTATTAATACAAAATTTTGATTTAGATGATGTAGAAATCTTTCATTTTTCTGATGAAGGCGTAGCATCGTGGTATGATTTTGCTTATGCCATTTTAAAAATTAGTAAAATTGATAAAAATATTATTCCAATAGAGACACAACAAATCAAACAATTAGCTGAGAGGCCCAAATATAGTGTGATGAGTAAAAATAAAATTAAATCTGCTCTGAATATTAATATACCACATTGGTGTGATTCATTAATAGATATGATTAATAATTTAAATAAATAATTATATGAGTGCAAAAAATATCGAACCCGAAATCTTAGAAAAAATTAATAATTGGCTTATGCAGCCAATAGATGAAGATGATAAACAATGGATATTAGAAAACTTAAATAGCAATCCTCGAGAGTTAAAGGAAGCTTTTTATCAAGATTTAGAATTCGGAACAGGTGGACTTAGAGGTATTATAGGAATTGGGTCTAATAGGATGAATAAATATACCGTTTCTATTGCTACGCAAGGATTAGCAAATTATATTTTACAAAATGCAAATAAACCGTTTAAAGTAGTTATTGCCTATGATTCTAGAAATATGAGTAAAGAATTTGCAAATATTTCTGCAGAGGTTTTAAGCTCAAATAATATTGAAGTTTTTTTATTTTCAGAATTGAGGCCTACTCCAATATTATCTTTTGCTGTTAGATATTTGCAAGCCACAGCTGGTATTGTGATAACAGCTTCTCATAATCCCAAACAATATAATGGTTACAAAGTTTATTGGAGTGATGGAGGTCAGCTAGTGCCTCCTCATGATAAAGGTGTAATAAACGAAGTTAAAAAAGTTGGTGAGTATAGTAATGTTAAAAAAAATTACAAAGCATCCCTTATCCATACTATAAATGACGAGATTGATATTGCTTATCTAAATCAATTAAATGAATTACAATTTTTATCAGAAATTGTTCCTAAATCTCAAAAAATTGTTTATACTCCTCTACACGGTACAGGAGCTACTTTAGTTCCTAAAGCCTTGCATTCATGGGGATTTGATAAGCTATATCTTGTAGAAGAGCAGTCAATCCCTGATGGTAATTTCCCAACTACTAAATCTCCAAATCCAGAAGAGAAAGCTGCTATGGAATTAGCTATTAAAAAAGCTAAGCAGACTGATGCAGATTTAATTTTAGCTACTGATCCAGATGCAGATAGAGTGGGCACTGAGATTAAGATGCCAAATAATGATTATAAATTATTAAATGGCAATCAGATAGCTGCTTTACTAACTTATTATAATTTAGAAATGCGCAAAAATCGAAATTCTTTGCCATCAAATGCATTTATTGTTAAAACTATTGTTACTACTGAGCTGATGCGTGAAATTGCTGATGATTATAATGTGAAAATCTATGATGTTTTAACAGGTTTCAAATATATTGCTGAGCTAATAAGATTAAAAGAAGGTAAAGAAAAATTCATTTGTGGTGGTGAAGAAAGCTATGGATTTCTCTCTGCTGATTGGGTGAGAGATAAAGATGCTATTATGACTTCTTGTCAGATTGCTGAATTGCAGGAATATGCTGCTATGCATGGAAAAACTCTTATTAATATTTTACAAATGTTATATGAAAAATATGGATATTATTTAGAAGACCAAAAATCTATTTCTATGACTGGCATAGAAGGTATGGAAAATATGAAAAAAATAATGGATAATTATAGAAATAATCCTCCTGAAATGATAAATAATATCCCTGTAGTCAAAATATTAGATTATCAAATCTCTAAAGCAAAAAACCTTAAAACCAACTCTATCGAAAGTATTGATTTGCCCAAGAGTAATGTATTACAATTTATATTAGAGGATGATACTAAAATTACTATACGTCCATCTGGTACTGAGCCGAAAATAAAATATTATTTTGCTATAGTTAAAAAGAATATAAATAATGAGTCTTTTGAGCAAATGTGGGCAAAATTATTATCAGAAATGGAAGAGCTCAAAACTTTTGCTGAGGTTTAAATACATTCTTAACTTTTTTCCATTATCTTTGCTTAAAAAAATATTATGAAACTTTTTTTAGAACGTCCAATAATTTTTTTCGATTTAGAGGCGACAGGATTAAACTTAGTTAATGATAAAATTATTGAAATTTTTATGCTAAAAGTCAATCCAGATGGTACTACTGAAACTTATGAGCAACTTTTTAATCCACAAATCACTATTCCAGATGAGGTGATTAATATCACAGGTATAACTAATGAAATGGTAAAAGACAAGCCACCTTTCAAAGAAAAAGCGCAGGAAATTGCTGATTTTATTGATGATGCTGATTTTGCTGGTTTTAATTCTAATAAATTTGATATTCCACTTTTAGCTGAGGAGCTCTTAAATGCGGGAATAGATATTGACTTCTCGAGTCGCAATTCTGTGGATGTAATGGTATTATTCCATCGCTTGGAGCCACGTAATTTAGCTGCAGCTTATAGATTTTATTGTAATAGAGAAATAGAAAATGCACATACAGCCAAAGCAGATGCCATAGCTACCTATGAAATATTAATAGCTATGCTAGACAAATATTTAGAAAATGAAAACCTTGCTGATAATGATGAAAATAATTTAATATTTGATAATAACATAAAATCATTAAGCGAAATATCTAAATATCATAAAACTGCTGATTTGGCTGGTCATATTTTAATTAATGAAGATGGGAAAGAGATATTTAATTTTGGTAAATATAAAGGTCAATATGTAGAAGAAATTTTTACTATTGAACCACAATATTACGATTGGATTATGAAATCTCAATTCCCTCAATATACAAAAAAAATTGTTGATAAAATTTGGCAAAGAGTAAAAGCTAATAATAATACCACAGAAGGGCAACACAACGAAGAAATAAATTATTAAATTAATTCGAAAGAGCTAAAACATTAAAAGTTGGGGTTCTATAACTTTTTATATGGGTAAGGATTAAAAATTTTTTTATTTAAAATTTTTTTTATAATTTTGCATGTCAAACCATAAAAAATTAAATGGATATGAAAAATTCAAAATTTACATCAAGAAATACTCAGAAGGTGGCTATGAGTCACTCTGTAAGTAATTTTACATTTATTACAATGCTTTTAGCATTAATATTATTTAATGGGGTCAATAATAAATCCTATGCTCAGGCACCAACCATTCAGTGGCAAAAATGCCTCGGCGGAACAGATGATGATTATGCATACTCCATCCAGCAGACAAGTGATGGGGGATATATTGTGGCTGGTGAAACATGGTCCAATGACGGCGATGTGTCGGGGAATCATGGAGGTAGTGACGCTTGGGTAGTGAAACTTAACAGTTCAGGGGATA
>JAHDSP010000029.1 GCA_018432645.1 Bacteroidales bacterium
AATATCGGCGTCAATTGGATAGAAATTATTTGTTAAGATTTTAAACATAAACCAATCAACATATTTAAAATAAGTACTATCACCTAAATCTAATTCTACTGTATCAATTAATGTAAAATCTTTAGCCTTTCCATGAAATGGTAATTCTACTCTGCCATTTAAATGAAGTTTACTTGTGTCTATTAAAAAATTACTTTGACCATTTGAATTAATTTGTGCGTTTGCTATTATATCTATTCTATTTGGGCTAAGGTTAAAAGCATCGACAATATTTGAATTAGTATTATTTATTTGCTGATATGAGATTTTACTTTGCCCTATTTCAGATAATGAAGGAAAGCTAACAGTCCATGGATTTGGAATACTTGTCGTAATAGGTAATGTATTTGCTGGTGGATTTGTTCTATGTGCGGTTATTTGATTTAAATTAATATTTACTGGTGCACCCACACTATTTGAAATATTTAGAAATATTTTAGGATCTTCCCAATTTATTATTCCTTCGAAATGATTATTATATAAATCTATTGTGATAGTATCATTATCTAAATTTAAATTATAATTACCTAAATCTCCGAAAAGTCTAGAAAATCCAATGTTATTCATCCCAATACTAAGAATAAAATAATAAGGAGAAAGATTAGCAGATCCATCGCCGTGAATAGTAATTTTAATATCAAAAGATATTTGATTATTGGCACCTAAACGCAGTTTAATATTATTATAATGTTTAGAATAATTATAATCAAATGTAGGAACTGAAAAACTTTCATTATGTGGGCTATTATTCACTGTTGCATTATTAATAGAGAAATCAACATTTATTGGATAATTAATATTATGATTAATATTTAATGATAAATCTAGTGATTTCAAAATCATCGTATCTATTATCATTCCATTAGGTAGAGATAAGTTAAAAGAGTAATTGTGAGTAACCTCATAATCAGTATTTAGATTACCACCAGGTATATTAATAGTAACTTGACTAAATGACTGATTCTGACTGGGAATATTAATATAATTTTCCATAGTATTTGTAGCGACATTCCCTTGATAAACTAAATAGATAAGTTTAGTGCTATATTCCTCGAATACCTCAGAGCTATCATAGTCGTTCATTAGGTCCCACATATTCAGGTTAGAGTTTATTATAGGAGCTGCCACATTAGGACTCCATTCTGTTGTAGCTATATTATCGATATTAAACTCATCTTTTACACAACTAGTTGTAGAAAAAATAAGTAATATCAAAAAACACATAAATAAAATTGTTTTTTTCATATTTATAAAGTTTTATTAGACAAAATTAAAATATTTTTTTATATAATCAACAAATTAATTTTAAAAAGTTGAGAAATTTAGTAGTTGATGAGTTGATGAGTTGATGAGTTGATAAGTTGAGTCGTTTAGTAGTTGAGAAATTTATTAGCTGATAAATGAAGGGTAATAGATGATGGAGAGTTGAGTAGTTCATGAGGGAAGAACCAATCGATATACTCACTTCGTCTCCTTATCTCTAGATTCTCTCCTTCTCCAAGTCACCTCATCTCCTCGTCACCCCTTCACCCCCTCTCCCAGTCGCCAAATAGTGTTAACACAAATGAAAGTCAGTATTAATGTATGGAATTATTTATTTTTTTGATGAGATTTCAATCGTTTGTATTGTTTATTTATGATATATGAAGCATCGTCATCATTGATTTTTACTAATTTATCATCTTGACAAACTATTTCGCCTTGCGATATAACATATTTTATATTTTTATTATCTACGATTTGTAATAATTGTATTGGTTTTAATTGTTCATTAATGCAATTAATCATTGGGCAATTGTAAATAATGAATGAAGTAGGATCATACATTGATGGAAAAAACTTTGTAAAATATTTATGTGGTTGATATAATCTATTTATAGCATCTTTAATAGAAATTTTATCATATTCAGTATTAAAATAATAGGTATTTTTCATAGTTTGCCACATATCACTATGCATGCCATCTGTTCCTAGCATAATTAATGGTAATCCTTCTGAGCTAAAATATCCTTTATTTTCCCATTGACTGCTTTCATATAATTCTACAACATTATTAAGATTTTTATTTAATATTACTACGTCATCATTAGTAACGTGTAGGCAACCAGCAAAAATATTTTTAGGATTGCTTATTAACCCTAATGAATCTAATCTTTCGACTACTGACATTTTGTATTTCTCTATAGAATGTACTTGATCAAACGCATATTCTGCTAAATGACCATAAATACCACATTTGAATTTTTCTACTAATCTTTTTACCTCTGTCAATGTCCCAGTACCTACATTAAATAAATGATCTAATCCAATAAATCCTTTTTGAAATTTTAACCATTTCTCTGTAACGTCTAATAAATTATCTGCAATACCAAATCCATATCTATCTGTTATAGTTACGACGGGTACCACATTCACTCCCACTCTATTGTATGTGTCATAGATAAGTTTTAAATTATCAAAAGATATCATAGATGGTCCATAGAGCATATCTATCACTTGAGTAGTACCATTTTTTAATAATCTAATAGCACTATACAAGGCTGCAGCTTCTAATAATTCTGCATCCCACATTTTTTCTAATGGAGCATAAATATCATCTGGCTTTTGTAAACCTACTTTATTTTCTTCTGTAGCTATCAACTCTGCAAAATATCTTTGAGAATGAAAATGAGCATTGAAATATGCTGGCATTATTAGTAATCCACTACAATCTATTATATTAGGTTGATTTGTTTTGTCGAGCAAATCACCAATTTCTTTTGAATATAATATCTTTTTATTAGCATTTTTGTCAATTAATATATTTCCTACCCAAATTTCATTAAATTTATATGAAAATAGATTAGCATTTTTTAAAATGAATGACATTAGAAAAATTTGTTTTGCAAAA
>JAHDSP010000472.1 GCA_018432645.1 Bacteroidales bacterium
CTCACGAAATTGATAACCGCAGGTTTTGCACTTGTAAACTTGTCTGCCATTTCTTTTGCCAGCTTTTATGACATTCTCGCTTCTGCAGTCTGGACAGATGGCTGCGGTAGATTGAATTTTTACTTTTTGATAATCTACTGCTGTGGCATTGTTATTGACGAGATATTCATATAGCTCATCAAGGAAATCTCGTTTATGGTCCTTGGGTAGAGCCAAGTATTTATCAATGTTTTCAAGTAGCTCCTTCATAATTATAAAATTTTTAACAAAATTAATAAATTATATTGAATTAATAAAATATTTAAAGTATAACATAAAAATGTTATTTCATTTTTCTAACCCCCTTAAAACAAATTTTTATTGAAATAATCTGAAATAATCATTTAGTTAATAAAGTCTTTTTCAACATTTTATTATAGAAGAATACCCTTACAATAATTAGTATGGGTTTAAAATTTTAAACCCATACTTTATCAATACCACATTCCCCCAGCGGAGACTTTTTTTGTTACTTTTCTTTGTGTGATTGACAAAGAAAAGTATATTAAATAAAAATTTATTAAAAAATTATACTTATAAGAAATATAGTTATTATCGATAATACACCATTATAATTTAGTCATTAATTAAATACCTAAATCAAGGAGTCAATTTAATATTGCTTTAAAAAATTTCTGCATTAATTAAATAACTCTAAAATTAATACTATACATAAATTAAATTTCATAGTGGAGATTTTTATTTCAAAGTTTTAAAAGAAAAACAACTATATTTTTATATTCTCATTAATAAATTTGCTTAATTTTATAAAAATTTTACTAATGCAGACTAATAATTTAATTTTTCCGATTGATAAATTAAAAATTATCGAAAAAAATGGAGTCATTTATGTCTATGATATTATCAGAATGTGTTTCGTAAAGTGTACTCCAGAGGAATATGTTAGGCAGGCTCTTATAAATTATTTAGTAAATGATTTGAATTATCCTAAGGAATTAATTTCAATAGAAAACGAGATAATTATTAATAAACAATCAAGAAGGTTTGATCTTGTTATTTTTAGCCGTAATATTTCTCCATTGCTCTTAGTCGAGGTTAAAGCTCCTAATGTAACAATAAATAAAAATGTTCTTTATCAGCTAGCTCAGTATAATTATTCTGTAAAGTCTCAGTATTGGCTATTGACTAATGGATTGGCTTTGTATTTTATGAAGTATGATAATCGGATTAATAAGATAATTATTAAAAATGAATTACCTAAATGGGAAGATTTAAAATAGATCACAATATATTTTTTTATTTGATATTTTTTATTTGATTTTAATCAATGTTTATTAGTTAATCTTTCTTTTTTGTTATTTTTTCTTTATTTATTTTTGTAAAAAAATTACTGTTAGTTTCTTATTTTTTAATAACAAATAGATGAAAGCTCCATCTTTAAAAGACTATTACAATAGCATTATCAAAAGAGCAAAAAGTCAAAAAAATTTTTTGTCTTTATTAAGTGGTAATGTGATATCTCAAATAATACCTTTTCTCATTGCTCCTATTATTACTAGAATTTTTACTCCGATAGATTTTGCTGTACAGGCTAATTTTATTGCATTGATTATGCTCATTAGTTCTGTGGCTGCATTGAGATATGAGGTAGCAATTGTTTTACCTCGCAATCATAGAAAAGCTCGTGCTATAGCTTCACTTTCTTTTATTTTAATCATTATTTTTTCTTTATTATCTAATGTTTTATTGTTCTTAAAAGATTTTATTACTCGAGTTTACAATGATCAAGTATTACCTCAATATATTTGGTTAGTTAGTTTAGCAGTCCTTGTGGTAGCCTCTTATAATACATTTCATAATATTTGTTTACGTTATGGATTATTCAAAAATTTATCTTATAGTAAAATAGCACAATCTACTTTGGGTCAGCTTTTAATTGCTGCGTGGGGCTACTGGCAGTGGGGTGGAAACGGACTAATTTTTGGTTGGTTTTTGGGACAATTACTGTCTATGGTTTATCTCTATGTTATTATTAAGCAAAAGACTGATTTTAAACTGTTATGGAATTTTAGACTCATTAGAAAAGTAGCTCGTGAATATAAAAAATTCCCTTTAGTGAATAGTGTGCACACAGTAGCTGATACTTTTTCTCAACAATTTTTTCTCTTTTGGCTTATTACTTATTTTTTTGGTGCAGAAACCTTAGGTCTTTTTTCTATTGTTATTAAATATCTGAGAATACCTATACAGCTTATTGGCAATGCTTTATCTCAA
>JAHDSP010000509.1 GCA_018432645.1 Bacteroidales bacterium
AATGCTTGAAGGACAGTATTGGAATTACAATACAAGAAAATCCTACAAAGAAGGACAAATCACAATTGGTTTCGTAAAAATTAAACCAAAAGAGAATTTGTGGTTATTATTTCATATCGGCAGAATAACAAAAGACTTAAATATTCAAAATGGTGTTGGATATGAATATGAAACTATGACTGAATATGAAAAGTATTTTGGAAGGCTAATAATAAAATTTGGCAATAAAGCTCAAACAATGATTCGAAAAGCTAAATCGGTAATTGATGATTGTGAAATCTCGCAAATATTACCAGACACATTTGATAATGACATATTCCTAGGTTATGAAAAAGTAAATATTACTTGGAACGAATTGCAGAGAGTTTTAGAAAAGGACAATTGGAAAACAGCACTTCAAAATCAAAAAGGAGTTTATTTGTTGACAGACGTTTCAAATGGTAAAATGTATGTAGGTTCTGCATACGGTGAAAATATGATTTTAGGACGTTGGAGAGCATATGTAAAAACTGGACACGGAGGGAATACAGGTCTTAAACGATTAACTTTTGACCATATAAAACAAAATTTCAGATACTCTATCCTCGACATTTACAAATCAACTATTGATGACCAAATTATAATTGATAGAGAAAATCGGTGGAAAGAAGTATTGCAAACTAGAAAATTTGGGTATAATGAAAACTAAAAGGAAAAACTAAATGCTAACAATTGTTATATGCCAATAATACAGCTCATAGACGCAAAACGATATATGCAATTCTAAAACCTGCCTCTCACGAAAAGGGAACCGTAAATTTTTAAACAAAATCCATTACATTTTAAAATTAAAATTGTATATTTGTAAAAAAATAAAAGTCTAAACAACATTGTAAAACTTGACATATAAATAAATATCAATGATAAATAATTTAAATAATATGATTGATTCAGAAGCGCATAAATTCAAAATGATATGTAAAAAATTTATATCTACAGATAAAATTGTCTTACAACATAAAAAAACCTTGTTACTTAATGGAGATGTTTTAGATAAAACATATTTTGATAAAGAACTTTTCGATTTAATAATTACATCCCCACCTTATAATGTTGATATCAAATATAATTCTCATAAAGATGATTTAACTTATGAAGAATATTTGAATTTTTCAGAAAAATGGATGAGTAATTGTTTCTATTGGACAAAAAGTCAAGGGAGGTTTTGTTTAAATATACCTTTAGATAAAAATAAAGGTGGACAAAAAAGTGTTGGAGCAGATTTAACAACATTAGCTCAAAATATTGGTTGGAAATATCATTCTACGATAATATGGAATGAGGGTAATATTTCAAGGAGGACAGCATGGGGGTCATGGCTATCTGCTACTGCTCCTTACGTAATTGCTCCAGTTGAACTAATTGTAGTTTTTTATAAAGATGAATGGAAAAAGACGAATGGTTCAAAAGTTTCCGATATTACTAAAAAAGAGTTTATGGAATGGACAAATGGACTTTGGACTTTTAATGGTGAAAGCAAAAAAAGAATTGGGCATCCTGCTCCTTTCCCAATTGAATTACCTTATAGGTGTATTAAGTTATTTAGTTTTATTGATGATATTATATTTGACCCTTTTGCTGGTAGCGGAACTACTTTAATAGCAGCAAATAATACTAATAGGTATTCTGTTGGTCTAGAAATAGATTTAAAATATTGTGAACTGGCAAAACAAAGAATTATTAATGAAACAGGGATGTTATTTTAAAGAGATAAGTTATGAATAATAATAATAACAAAAGTATAAGTGATTTAATAATTGAATATTTTAAAAATCACCCAAATGTAGATTTGCCACACGGACCAGTCGTTGATTGGGTAGAAGAAGAATATAAAAGAATATATGGTAGAAAACCAAGAGATGCTTGGAGAGCTATAAGGAAATTACATCAAGAGGGATTTTTAATTAAGGTAAAAAAAGGAGTATATAAATACGATCCTGATTATGTTTCAAAAAAAGAATTATATGATTTTACACCTGAACTAAAAAAACTTATTTTAGAAAGAGATGGATATAAGTGCGTTGTTTGTGGAAGAACCGAAAGAGAAGGCTATGAACTTCACGTTGATCATATCTTACCCAAAGATAAAGGAGGAAAAGCAACTTTAGAAAATGGGCAAACATTGTGTTCAATATGCAATTTTCGAAAGAAAAATTATAATCAAACAGAAAGTGGTAAAAAAATGTTTATTAGATTATGGGAAACCTCTAAAAGATTAGGTGATAAAGAAACTCAAAAATTTTGTGAAGATATTTTAAATACGTATGAAAAATATAATGTCAATGATCATATTGAATGGAAAAAAGATAAATAAAACGAAACGTTAACAAAACTATACGCTATTAAAACAGCGCAAAGCCGCAAAACTTTATGTGGTATATTAGAAAAATTAGAAAAAGACAACAAACAGACAAAATATTTTAATGACTTGACCGTTTATTAAGAAATAAAAAAAATAATAAAAATGAAAGCTAAAATCATTGGGACAATTTTACCAACAATACTCGGAATATTGACAGTGCTTGGACTTTTGGTAGTATTTAATCTTATTGTGCATAATGGTGATGCTTTTAACTCTCCTGACAATGGTTTTTTTAAAATATTTATACCAATTGCAACAGTTATTGCACTGACAATTCAGTTTAGTTTGACTCTTCCTTTTTGGAATAAATTTAAATCTAAGAAAAAAGTTTGGGGGTTAACACTTTTTCAATTCATTGCGTTATTATGTATAATATCAGGACTGATTTTCGGATTAGTGTTTTGGGAACCAAACTTTGGAATTAAAGAATTTTTTTTAGTTTTTCTGACTGGAATTGTTGCTTTTACAGTATATTGGACAGTGAATTTGCTGACATTAAAAAAAATTGACAGACTATGATATTGATAATGAAAGAAATACGCCACATAATCAGCGGAATGTTTTATTGCCAAGGAAGTGCTGAAAAGAAAATCTACAATTCAATTTTAGCCATTGTTTTAATTACTTGAATTTAGAAATATATAAAACAATGAAAAAGATATTAGGATTTATTCTTGTAATTTTAATATTTACAAGTTGTGTAACTACTCAAGTTGCAAATTTGCAGAAGGAAACGTCCTCTGATATTGAAATTTTCTATGCTTCACAACCAAATAAAGAATATACTGAAATTATGTATATACAAGCCAATGGCGGTATTTTCCATAGTCCAGAAAAAATTCTTGAAAAATTGAAAGAAAGAGCTAATAAAGAAGGAGCAGATGCTATAATAAATATTAAGTTTGATTATCAATTTTGGTGGCCAAATGTATCAGGAATTGCTATAAAATACAAATAAAAACCACATACCATAACAACAAATAAGTGCAATAGCCCTGCCGCAGGCGCAACACAGGGCTAAATGTGGCTACTTGCAGCCGTCAGACTGTCTAAAAATCCATTTTCAGGCCGTTGAAAAGCTTGTGGTGAGCAAAGCTGAACCATGTTTTATGTTAAAATATGAAATTTTTAGTAATATTTTAGTTATTAATTAAACGCGTAATTCAATATTTTTAATACTTAACTAAAAAAACAAATTAATAATTGATTAATATCAATCATTTATTTTTAAACAATTAATGATACTGTATATCTTTGATTATAAGTGTTTTTTGGCACATTCCCATTTTAGATGTTATTTTTTAAAAAAGAAAAATATTCTTATCTTTGCAAAAACAAAAAAAATTCGATTATGGCATATGTAATTACTGATGATTGTACAGCATGTGGTTCATGCATAGATGAATGTCCTGCAGAGGCAATTTCTCCAGGAGATATTTATAAAAT
>JAHDSP010000191.1 GCA_018432645.1 Bacteroidales bacterium
ATATAATAGTTTTTATCAAAACATACCTGTTTTAACTGAATCTGACAAAGATATTCAAAACATGAGATTGAGCCTGTCTGCTTATACTGCAAAAGTTATAAAGCATGCATTAAATTTACTTGGTATAGAAACACCAGAAAAGATGTAATAAATTATGAGTGATGAGTGATAAGTTGATTAGTTGATAAGTTGATAAGTTGATAAGTTGATGAGTTGATGAGATAAAGAGTTTAACAAGATATTAATTGTAAATTAATCCACAAATGAACACAAATAAGCACAAAAAAGATATCTAATTTCAAAAATCCTTTAATCCCAAAAATCATGGTTCAGACAATAAAGAGGTAATAAGTGATGGGTGATGAGCAATGAGTGATAGATAAAAGTGTTTATAAGTTAATTAATAAAAAACTATTATTTTTCTCACCATCACTTATCACCTATCACTTATCACTAATAAAGAAAGAGGTGTGGGCTTTAGCCCTGAAAAAGACAATCCAAAAAATCCCTTCATCCCACAAATCCCAGTTCAGACAATATTCTTTCTTTGAGAACTTTGTGGTTAATATTTAATTGTCACTCATAAAAATTGAATATAAATCAATTTTTATAGAATTTGATATTATGAAATAGCATAACTTTTTTCTCGGTGAGGTAGAGCTTTTAGCTCATTTGGTTGTTCTATAGCTTTCACTACAAGCTCAGCAATATCTAAAACCTCTATTCTACGATCGCTTACAAAAGTTTTTTTGCATAGAGGACATGCAGTCACTAATACATCTGGATTAAATTTATCAAAGTAAGTCATTGCATTGTGAGTAATCGCATTTTTAGCATCGCCGGTGAGATTTATACCACCTAAGCCAGCACCACAACAAAGAGCTTGGTCTTTATCTTTACTTTTTTGTAAAGGAATTCTATGAGAATAATGTTCTATTACATCTCTTGGCTCTTGATAAATATTCATTCCTCTGCCGAGTTCGCATGGATCATGATAAATAGCCGTAATATTTAATTTACTCTCTGGCAATTTTTTTTGATCTATTAATTCTTTGATATAATTAGCATGGAATTTTATATTTATATCTGGTAGCATATAATCTTCTTTAAAAACTTTGTAGCAATAAGGACAAGAAAGTATAAGGTTTTTTGCGCCAGAGGCTTTTATTAATTCTGTGTTTTTTTCTATTAATTGTGCAGCAGAATCATATTGTCCAGCTAGCATTAATGGTCTACCGCAGCATATAGATTTGTCTTCATCCATGAACCATACTTTTTCGCCTACATAATCAAAAATTTTGGCCATAGATTTTTTAGTACCTGGTGTAAGATGTGTCATACAACCTGCGAAATAAATAGTATCTGCACTTTGTTGTTCTGGCTTTTGAGTATAGGAATATGAAAAAGTTAATGGTTTGCTAGCTTTTATACGTAAAGCTGTTCGAAGGTCATTCAAATTTAGATGTACTGGGCACTCTACTTGGCATCTACCACAGATCAAACAACCAAATAGTGGTTTCTCTGCGTCCACTTTATTTCTAATAAATTGTAAAAAATATACAGATTGGACATCAGAAATGCCGGCGTCATACAATTGACAGGCATCTAAGCATACTCCACATCTAGAACAAGAATACAATTGTATCTGGGCATAGCTTTCCCAATTTTTTTTGGTTTTGATACCTGCATTGCGAAGGAATATATAGTAAATCTCTGTAGGTATGTGCATATATCTAGAAAAAGGAAGTGCTATAAAAAAGAAACATAAAGCAAATGAATATAACCACCAACTACCCTGATATATTGCTGGTGAATTAGCAATATTACCTAGCCATGCTCCAGTTGTATTTGTCAAAAAACTACCATTTTGATATACTGCTGCACTACAGCTCTCTGCTAATAATCTAAGTGGAAAAATAGCCCATAATGAATATAAAGCTACTTTGTCGAGAGGTTTCAGTTTAGTAGTGTGTTTCATTCCAAAGATTTTTTTGTAAAATCTTTTTGTTATAGCTAAAGCAACACCTACTAGAATAAATAGTAATAAGAAATCCATTACTGCAGCAAATATTTTAGCTATAGTCGTAGCATGCACAGGTTCGAAATATCTATAAAAGATAGCATAATAAAATGGGAAATTTAATCCACCTTTAGCTACTACTACTTCCAGATGTCCTATTACTATTAAAAGAAACCAACCAAATGCTAAACTCATATGCATATAACCTAAGACAGGATTTTTCTTGAATATGCTAGCGTGTAATAAGCCATCATTTATAGAATCATAAATAGCTTTCCATACTTTTTTTGTTCCCCAGAATTTTCTAAATCTTACTTTATCATATTTAGATAATTTAGTGTACCATCTCACATATATATATATGAGAGATGCGAATAAAAAGATCATTCCTATTAAGAATGGATATTGGAAATATGTTTTCATAAGGTTGCCATTTTAAATTTTAAAATATTTTTTTTGATGCTCATTACTACATTGCGTAGTTGAATATCTCGAGGGCATACAAGGGTACATTTACCACAAAGCATGCATTTTTCTAATTCTTTTTCTAGACTTTCTATTTCTCCTCTTCGCAGAAGTAAACTGATACGTCTAACATTGAAAGTAGTATGATTACCAGCACTACAACTTGCTGTGCAGCAACCACAACTAATGCACCATTGAAAAGAAGTTTCCTCTTGCAAAACTTTATTTAGTAAATCTAAATCTAATATATCATAATCTATGTGTAAGTGCTTAACTTTTATGAAATCTAAATCACCCATAATTAACTATTATTTAATTTATTTTATAAAATTTCTATTCTCATAGGAATTAATTAGCATTAATAAAAGAGAGTACAGAAAGTGCTGTTCCTCTGGCATGGTCTAGAGTTTCTCCTACAGACATTGGACCAATGGCAGTGCCAGCAAGGAATATTCCATCTTTAGAAGTCAAATTTCTCAAATTATGAGGATTAATAGGATTGAAAAAGCCATGCTCATTCACATCTAATCCATTATGATATTTAAATTGCTTAGAAAAATCAGAAGCCTCCATACCTACCATTAATACTATCATATCAGCACTCATTTGTAGTGGTCTACCTATGAGAGTATCCTCAGCTTTTATTTGTATTCTTTTATCGAGCATCTCACTAGCTTCAGAAAGTCTACCACGCACAAATTGAATATTATAATCTCTCTGAGCACTTAGATATAAATCCTCAAAAAGTAGCCCATACATACGTAAATCTATATAAAAGCAAAAAATCTCTGCTGAAGGTAAAAGCTTTTTAGTTTCTATAGCTTGTTTAATAGCAGTTACACAGCATAGACGAGAGCAATAAGTGTTACCTACTTTAGCATCTCGTGAACCTACACAATGAATAAAACCAATTCGTTCAGGTATTTTGCCACTAGGCGTTTTAATTTCTTTATTTTTAAACATTTGCTCTAATTGCACTGAAGTAATAACATTCTCATAAATACCATAACCAAATTCTTCTTTTAATCTAGCATCAAAAGTATTGTAGCCTGTAGCTATAACTATTGCATCTGCTGGAACAGAAATACCATCTTTTGTTAAAATATTATAAGTTTTTTTAGAAAAATCTATTTTGGCTACCTCAGTATTTAAGAGTAGTTGCAAATTGGGGTCAGTTATTAGATAATGATAAGAATTTAATAATTCCTCAGCATTATAAAAATCTGGGAATAGGTATGCATAATTTTTAATATTTCCACC
>JAHDSP010000079.1 GCA_018432645.1 Bacteroidales bacterium
ATATATTAGAGATATTGCCCATTATTCGCAATATGCCACCTGTAGAAGTGGCAGAATTATTAGATGAATTCGATTCAGATGCCATAGCTTTTATTTTAAAAAATTTAGATATTGAGCAACAAGGTCTTGTAGTTGCTGAGTTTAATTTATCGCGGCAAATAGAATTATTTAAAATACTTAATAAAAGAGAATTTGCTAAAATTTTTGAACAGATGCCCCCAGATGTATATGTTGACTTATATCAACATTTAGAGCCTGAGGAACAAGCCGAGCTTTTGCCTTATTTATCATTAAATATTAGAGAAAATGTAATTAAATTAAGTAAATATCCTGAAGAGACAGCCGGTGGTATAATGACTACAGATTTTTTCACTGTCAATGCTGGCATCACTTGTCAGGATGTGATTAATCTTATTAGATTGAGAGCACCATCTAATAAAGCTTTATATCATATTTATGTAATTGATGAAAATAATATATTATTAGGAATTATAAATATTGAAGATCTTATTAAAGCACAAGGTGATACTTTAATAGATGACATTATGTCAAAAGATTATGAATTTGTTTATGTAGATGAAGATAGAGAAAAAGTAGCAGATATTATTGCTAAATATGATTTGATCACTTTGCCAGTTTTGAATTATGACTATCAATTGATAGGTGTGGTAACCTCTGATGATGCTATCGAAGTAATACATACTGAACAAACTGAAGATTTAGAAAAATTCATGGGTATTGTTCAGGAGCCAGAGTACTTTGACTATATGGGTACATCTACTGTTGTACACTTTAAAAAACGTATTGTTTGGTTGATAATATTGGCTATTATTGAATTATTTTCTGGTATGATTATTAATCATTATCAACCATTATTACAACAAATTTATGTTCTAGCACTTTTTATGCCTATGCTTACAGCTATGGGTGGCAATGCAGGTAGTCAATCTGCTACAGTCATAGTTCGCGCACTTGCTCTAGGCCAGGTGAATATAAAAGAATGGTTTAAAATTATTTGGAAAGAATTACGAATCGCTATATTATTAGCTATAATTTTAGGACTTTTAACATTTATTAATGCTTTGATATTAAATTCTACACGTACTATGCCAGAAGGTTTTTCTATTTCTTATATTTCTTTTGTGATTGCTTTATCTATGGCTATGCAAGTGATAAGCTCTACATTTATTGGAGCTTTTTTCCCTTTATTAGTCAAAGCTTTTAAAGGTGATCCCGCTTTGGCTGCTAGCCCAGCTATCGCTACTTTAGTAGACATTACTGGACTATTAGTTTATTTCTCTATTGCTAGTTTACTTTTGTAATTTTTTCATAACTCATTATATTGCAGATGAATGTAGGATTAGAATATATAATTAAGTAATTTGTTTTCTAATAATAAATTATTTTTGCAAAAAAATATGTCGGATAAACTTTATATTGCTGGCACTCGTGCTGTATTAGAGGCTCTAGAAAATAATGTATCAATTAATAAAATTTTTACAATTAAGCAAAAACAAGAATACAAAGAAATCTATAAACATATTTTTTCTGAAGCTAAAAATCAAGGTATTCCTATACAATATGTGCCCAAAGATAAACTAGATTATCTATATAAAGGTAACCATCAAGGTATCATAGCTGAAGCATCTCCAATTAAATATCATGATTTAAATGATTTTTTAGAAAGTCTCAAAAAAGATCAGCCCTTACTTTTATTATTGGATGGCATAACTGATGTTAGAAATTTCGGAGCAATAGCGCGCAGTTCATTAGCAGCTGGTGTAGATGGTATCATCATACCTCAAGGTGGTAATGTGCAAATAACTGATGATGCTATTAAATCTTCTGCAGGAGCTTTATTAACAATGCCTGTTATACGGGTTATACATCTCAAAGATGCCATTTATCAATTAAAAACCTACAATTACTTTATTATAGCTGCTACTGAAAAAGCTACAAAAACTATTTATGAAGCAGATTTCAAAAAACCAATTGCTCTAATATTAGGTAATGAAGAAAAAGGGATTCAGCCTAGTTTACTAAAATTATGTGATGAAATAGTGAAAATACCTATTGTTGGAAATATTGATTCTCTGAATGTATCTGTAAGTGCTGGAATAATTATTTATGAAATATTTAGGCAAAGATATATTTAATTAATTTTTCTATTTCTTAAATATTGATCTATACAAAATCACGAGTGCTATTATAAAAATTGTAAATAAAGCTAAAATTATCAACCAATTTTTTTGATTATAAATAATAAATACTGAGGCACTGATGATAACTGCTGCCATAATAATACTAAGTGATATTAGTAAAACAGAATTTTTTATAGATCTAGTAATTTTATCTTGTGTATCTTTATCTACTTTTATCTGTATGGAGTCTTGATCTTTAATCTTATTAATAAAATTAAAAATATCATTAGGTAAATTTTCTATTATATCTATCGACTGAGCTATAGTATTTTTAGATTTATTAAAAATATATGATGGAGATAATTTTTTAATAAAATTTTCTCTAATAAATGACTCTATAGTAGAATAAATATCAAAATCAGGATCTAATTGTTTACCAGTATTTTCTACAGTACTAATTGCTTTAAGCATAAGAGTTAAATCTGCAGGTAAAGATAGATTATATTTATAAACTGTTCTAAATAATTCTTCAGAAATTTCTTTGAAATCAAAATATCTAAGAGGCATGCCAAAATACTTATCTATTAGATCGAATAAATCTCTTTTTAGGGCAGCTTCATCTAATTTATTATCATCATGTTTAATAATATTTAATTTTTTAAAGCAATTGATAATAACATCTATATCTTCATTAATAAAAGCATTTAAAAGGTTTAATAATATTTTTCTAGTATTCAAATCTAATGCACCTACCATTCCCACATCTATCATTACTATAGTAGATGGTGGCTTAACTAAAACATTTGCTGGATGTGGATCTGCATGAAAAAAACCATCAACAAAAATTTGCTTTAAAGCTATTCTGGCGCCTCTATTTGCTATTTTCTTTTTATCATATTCATCACATTGGCAGCTAAATAATTCTTTCATCTTAATAGCATCAATGTATTCCATAGTCAAAATTTCAGTATTAGTATATTGCCAATACACTTTTGGTAATTTGACATATTCTACATTTTTGAAGTTTTCACTAAATCTTTCATAATTTAGCCCTTCGAGTACAAAATTTATTTCTTTAGTAAGTGAACGTTTAATTTCGCTAATAATCAATGGTGGCTGAAATACCCAATTATCCTGGACAATTATTTTAGTCACATTAGCTATGTCAGTTAAAATATCTAAATCGGTATTAATAATTTCTTTAACATTAGGTTTTTGTACTTTAATAGCCACCCACTCGTCATTTTTGAGCTGAGCTTTATACACTTGGCTGAGAGAGGCAGAGGCAAAAGGTGTTTCATCTATATAATTAAATATTTCGTTTACGGATTTACCAAAATTATTTTTAAAAATTTCATCAATTTTTACTTCTTCAGAGCAGCAAACTTCATCTTGTAGTTTTTCTAATTCTTTAATATAATCTAATGGCAAAAGATCTGGTCTTACACTCAAAATCTGTCCCAGTTTAATAAATGTAGGTCCTAACTCTTCTAATGCTAATCTTAACTTTTCTGGACGAGTTAATTTTAGTGTTTCACTTTTTTTATTTTTTTTAAAAAATATTTTTCTATTAGGATATTTTAAAAATCCATATTTAAATAATACCGAAACTATATCCCTACTTCTGCGAAGTTTTCTTACATTTCGACCTTTAGAAAAAATTCTTTTTAAAGCCAAATTAGTTTTATTTATTCAATTATTTATTTAATTCATTCATTAATTGGTCTATTTTTTTATTAATTTCATCAATATCTTCTTTAGTAGGTATATTCAGTTTTTTTATAGCTGCATCCACTGCAGATTGAATTTTTTCATCAATATTAGATTTAAATTTTTCACCTTCCTCAATTAAATCTTTAATAAATTCAGGTTTTTCATTTTCTTTTAGCTCACCTTTCTCTATTAATTGATTAGCTATTTCTTCGGCTTTATCTTGTATAGAAGATATTGCTCCTAATCCCATATAATAGGTTTTTTTGATTAAATCTTTTATTTCCATAATTTTA
>JAHDSP010000530.1 GCA_018432645.1 Bacteroidales bacterium
AATATCATTAATATTTTCCCAATATTTGGCTAATTGTTCTTCGTTTTGCATGATTTTATTTATTGTATTTTTAGCATCTAATTTATTTAAAAATGGAAGTTGTGTTAATAAAAATCCACCTACTCCAGCCATTAAACTTTGTTTAATAAAATCTCTACGATCCATAATTAATTTATGAAAATAAGTTTTACAAATTTAAGAATTTTTATTAATTTTTCAAAAAAATTTATAAATTTTTACTTAAATTACTTTTCTTTGTCATCCACACATAGAAATGTCTCGTCCCGAAATAGGTTGTCAGGTTAATATTTAACTGTCCAATAATAAACAAAATTCATTTTTATAAAATTATTTTTTTAATCGTTGCACATATAAAACATTATAGAACCAATAAAAAATATATATGCATAGCTTAATTTAAAAAGTGTTGTAATTGAAAAAATTTAAATAAAGTTCAATAATATTTTAATAATGGAAAATATAAAAATAGCCATTTTTTTAATTTTTGGAATTAAAATTTGAAAAATAATGGTTCTATAACGTTTATTGTGGGTAAATTATTTTACCACAAAGGACACCAAGATACTACACAAAGTTCACAAAGTGCCATTTTTAATACTTTTAATTCTGTCATTCTCTGTGTCCTTTGTGCCTTCTTTGAGAACTTTGTGGTTAATATTTAACTGTACAAAAATAAATAAAAATTCATTTTTATAAAATTACTCTTTTTTAATCCTTACCCACTCAAAACGTTATAGAACCAAAATAATTATAACTATTTTATTTTCATTTAATAAAAGTTTTTAGTATTTTTTATCCAATTGAAATAAATATTATAATTTTGACTAAAAATAAAAAAATGAAAAAAATATTGTATTTAAATTTGTTATTGTTATTTTTTGTTTCATGTAAAGCACAAAAGATAGTAGAAATGGAACAGAATAGTAAAGAAGTAATAAAGTCTACTACTATGGAATTGGCTGATTATAAGCCTTTTTATAAGATAGAAAATGTATGGATAGAAAACGATATTTTGAAAATTAAAATTTCATTTACAGGGAATAAAAATATACCGGAATTTACTTTAATCTGGAATGGAGCATTGATGAAATCACTACCGCCAAAAGCAGTTTTAGTTTTACAACCAGAAAGTAACACTATACCAACTGGTAAGAAGCAAGTAAATATGACTTTGTCCTTTGACTTAAAAGCATTAAAAGAGACTAACTATAATGAAATAGTGCTTTTAATAAAAGATTATAATACACAATTGCACTATAAACCAATAAAAAATTAATTTAATATTTTTTTAATAAAATTATTTTTGTAAATTTGCAAAAAATTTTTACGGAGAGATGGGTGAGCGGCTGAAACCAGCAGTTTGCTAAACTGCGATACTCGTCAAAGGGTATCGGGGGTTCGAATCCCCCTCTCTCCGCTTTTTTTATCAGCAAAAATCACAATTTTATTTATTTTCTTACAAGGTAAATTTAATGGTTCTATAACGTTTATTGTGGGTAAATTATTAAGGGTTATAATTGCCCAATTGTTTTTATTAATCCACAAATGCACTCAAAAAGCTAAATCATCAGTGTTAATTTGTGTAAATCTGTGGATGAAATTATAGAAATTATGGGGTATTATTTATTGTCCGCAGATTTACACAAATTTTCATAAATTATATATTAATTTTGAGGAATTTAGAAGTTTAGGAATAAAAAGCGTTGAGTGATGAGTAATAGATTAAAGTTTTTATAAGCTAATTATTGAAAAAAATAATCTTTACCCACTCTAAACGATATAGAACCAATATTTTTAATATATTAAGTAAATCTTTTTGTTTTTCATAAACATTATTTTTTTTGTCTTGGATAAAAGCTATTCCCAATAACTTTTACCCACATATTTATCACCCCATTATTTCTTATACTTTATTATTTTATTCCAAATTTTTGAAATTTTAAAATCAATATTTTTAATTATTTGTATTTTTGCTTTTGAAAACATTTAAGATAATAGTTTAGCAGCTAAAAAATCTCAATAATAATGGCATCTACGATTAAATATGATTCTATACAACAATTTGAAAAAATCAAATTTGATATTCAAACTAAAAATTATGCAAATATATATTTCGCTTACGGGAAGGAGGCCTATTTTATTGATCAACTGCAGCATATTATAGAAAATGAAATATTAGATCCAGCAGACAAAGATTTCAATTTATATATATTATACGGCAAAGATACTACTATACCAGACATAATCAATATAGCAGAGAGTTATTCGTTTTTTGGTAATTACAAAGTCATTTCTATTAGAGAAGCTCAAGAGCTCAGTTTAGCTAATTTCGATTTATTCGAGAAATATTTTCAAAAGCCCATGTCTCAGTCTATTTTATTTTTTGCTTATAAAGATGAAAAGTTAAATAGTAAATGGCAAGCTTTATTAAATAAAAAAACATCCAAAGTAATAAAATTTAATAGTAAAGGCTTATATAATTATAAAATTCCTAATTTTATAGAAGATTTTGCAAAACAAAAAGGGTATAAGATTAATCCACATATTACTAAGATATTGGCTGATAATTTAGGGACGAACCTTTCGGTAGTTACTAATGAACTAGAAAAATTATTTATTTTAGTGCCCCCTGGTGGTGAGATTACTATGCAAATAGTAGAAGACCTTACTGGCATTAATAGGCAATATAATGTTTATGAATTACAAAATTCCTTAGCACAGAAAGATATCAAATCTATACAAAATATTACTTTATATCTGGCATCTAGTGATGAGAGAAGTTCATTATTGATAGTTATTCAAAATTTATTTAATTTTTTTACTCAATTATTAATTTATAAACAAAATAATAAAGGAAAAGCTGAAGCTGAATTATTAAAATTGATGCATTTATCACATGCTTTTTTTCTAAAGCAGTTCCAGCAAGCAGATAAAAATTATTCTATATCATCTATAATAAATATTATATCTTTGTTGCGTGAATATGATCTCAAAGCTAAAGGTGTGGGTAATCGTTCTTTTGAACAGCAAGAGTTATTGAAAGAATTAATTGTAAGAATTTTAAAATCATGATAGAAATTTTAGAAGTAAAAACTCAAAAAGACATTAAAGAATTTATTGATTTGCCTTTTAAGATTTATAAAGGTGATAAATACTGGATACCACCTCTTAAAAATGATGAGAAAAAAATGTTTTCTCCAGATACTAATCCAGAATTAGGATATTGTGATACGCAATTTTGGTTGGCAAAAGATAATGATAAGACTGTAGGGCGTATTATTACTATGATTAATAATAAATATAATGAAAAAGTTAATAAAGCTTATGCTAGATTTTTTAAATTTGAATGTATAAATGAAGAAGTAGGTGAGCAATTATTATTATTTGCAGAAAAATGGGCTAAAGACAGAGGAGCTACTCATATTCATGGGCCACTAGGATTCTCTAATTTAGATAATCAAGGATTACTAATAGAAGGCTATGAATATTTACCATCTATAGCGTCTACTTACAATAAAAAATTTTATCAAAATATCTTTGATAAATTAATTTATCAAAAAGAAAACGATTGGGTAGAGTTTATTCTATATCCCGAACAGCATATAGAAGACAGGGTACTCAAGCTGAATGAAACTATCAAAAAAAGATATAATTTAATAGTAAATTCTTTCAAAAAAAGTCAAGAGCTTAAACCATATATTCCACAAGTTTTAAAAGTTTTAAATGAAGCTTTTGCTGGCTTGCCTTATGTAGTGCCATTTGATGATAAAACTGGCAGTTATTACATAGAGAAATATTTTTCTTTATTAAATCCTAATTTAGTAAAAATTATTACTAATGCAGAAGGTGAAGCTGTTGCTTTTATTGTAGGGTTGCCTTCGTTATCTAGAGCTATGCAAAAAGCTAATGGTAATCTCACTCCGTGGGGTATTTATCATATTTTAAGGGCAATAAAACATCCTAAAGTTGTAGATTTAGCTCTTACAGCTGTATTACCGCAATTGCAAAGGCAAGGAGTAGCAGCTGTTTTAATAACTGAATTACAAAAAGAGCTTATACGCTATGGCGTTAGAGAGGTAGAGACTACTGGAATTTTTGAAATCAACACTCAAGCTATCCAAACATGGAAAAACTTTAAACATATCCAGCATAAACGCAGAAGATGTTATGTGAAAGAGCTATAATTTATTAAATTAAAAAAGATTTTATAACTTTGTAAAAAATATATTGTATGTCAGGTCATAATAAGTGGTCAACAATTAAAAGGAAAAAAGAAGCGAACGATGCTAAACGTTCCAAAATGTTTACTAAAATCATAAAAGATATTACTATAGCTGTGAGAGAGGGAGGACCTGATCCAGATTCTAATCCAAGACTTAGATTAGCTATAGCTAATGCTCGTGGTGTAAACATGCCCAAAGATAATAT
>JAHDSP010000471.1 GCA_018432645.1 Bacteroidales bacterium
ATGTAAATGTGGTATTGTGATATCTAAAATCTTTATAAATGCTACTCCAAGGATAAACCCTAATACTGGTGCTATCCATTCTATATGCCCTTGCATTCTTTCCATTTCTATTGCTGGTAATAATAATGAAAAAAAGCTCGCAGATAGCATTAATCCAGCAGCAAAACCTAATGAAATATCTAATATCTTTTGTTGTGGTGATTTTACAAAAAATACTGTCGCTGCTCCTAATGATGTACCTATCCATACAAATATACCACCTAAACATACAAGTATAAATGGTGATAATCTAAGTAAACCCTCCACAAATATTAAATTATAGTTTCTATTATTTTACGATCTATTTTATGATAAAATCTAGATTCTATCTTGTCTCTGTATTCGGTATATTCTTCGTATGCGTTATCAAATTTTAACCTGGCTTCTATGACTTCATTATATTTGCCAAGTAAGCCCATTACTAGCTCACATATTTCTCTTACGGCATTTCTGTTTCCCGTATTTGCAGTAATATAATCCACTAGTTCATTATCTCTTACATACATCTCAAATAATGGACTTGCACTGCGTCTTACTAAAAATGACGTTCCTACTAAATCAGCTGCTGACACATCTAATACATCATCCATTACAAACATTATTTGTGATGGTTTTATATTAAATTGTTCATTCACATGTTGCACTGCTTCTCTTGTATATTTAAATGTGAAATATACTGCATCGAAATGTTCTCTTTTAGCTAATTGAAAAGCTGACTCATTCACTTGATCTGTAATGATTCCTATAAATGGAACTTTATTACTAATTCTATACAAAGCAAATCTTAAAAGATTTATGCCTAAACTATCTATTTCATTATATGAGCTGGGGAACTCTACACCTTTCTCGCCGCTATTAAATACTCCATCCCAGTCTAAAAATATAGCTTGTGTATTTTCAAGTTTTTTTGCTAATTTGTTTGCTGGTGTTAGAAATGAACCACCCATTTTTTCAAATATTTCAGAAATATTATTAGTATCCATAATAAATTTTTGTCAAAATTATAAATTTTTTAATCATTTCACAATCTATTTTTGTTTTTATTTTTTTAATATTTAAGTTTGTAAAAAAAAAGCAATGTCCATTTCTCCTTTACAACATATCCTATCAGATTTTCAAGTATTATTATGCTCTAATAGCCCTCGTAGAAAGCAACTTCTAAAAGAGATGGGAATAGATTTTACTATTGTAAAAAATGATTTTATTGAAGAGATTAATACTCAATTAACTCCTAAAGATTTAGTGATTAATTTAAGTCAAGCTAAAAGTTTAGCCTATTATAAGCTAGTAGATAAAGAAATTTTAATAACAGTAGATACCATTGTGTGGCATAATAATAAAAATATTGGTAAGCCAGTGGATAGAGAAGAGGCAAAATTTATTTTAAACACTTTATCAGGTGATTGGCATGAGGTATATTCTGGTGTTACATTAAGAAATCAGCATATTATGCATTCATTTTTTGATGTTACTATGGTTAAATTCAAATCTTTGAGTGAAGAAGAAGTCGATTACTATATAGATACTTATCAACCGTATGATAAAGCTGGTAGTTATGGTGCTCAAGAGTGGTTGGGTTATATCGGAATTGAAAAAATAAAAGGTTCTTTTTTTAATGTCATGGGCTTACCAACTCATAAATTATATGAAGAGCTAATTAATTTTGTAAAAAAGATAAATAAATAATTTATTGCAACTATAATCCTTTTGTCTAAAAGGGTAGAGAAGAGTTAAAAAATTTTTTATTCTTCAATCTCTTTATCATATATTTTAACATATTCTCTGATTTTTTCTATAGGACCGAAAAGCACTAATCTATCATTTTTATGAAGTAAAGTTTTAGGGTCTTTAGCAGGTGTATATTCAAATGAAGGATCATAATATAATTCACTTCGCTCAAAAGGACTTTCTTTATATGAGTATCTTTTCAGCATTAAAATATTAATATCATCATTAATTTTTATATCACCTAATTTCAGATTTTCGTACGATCTAGGAATATTTATTTCTACAGCAATAAAATTTTTAGATATTGGAAATGCATCATAAATTATTTTACTTGCAATTTGCATAGCTAGTCGACGAGCAGATTCGATTTCTGGTTCAAATATGTATTTAACTCTCAATAGAGATAATATCTGCCAATGAATATTATTGATTGCTCTGGCATAGATGCTTTTTGCCTCATATTTTTTAAGTAGTGCCACCATTGTCAGACTAATACCTACATCATGACCTATGCACACAATGCAAAAATCATATAAAGATACTTCTAATTCTTTCATTACCTCATCTTTAGAAGCATCGCCTTCAATTACATTGGTAATGCTGTCTTTATGTAAATCTACTATATGATGATTAATATCTACACCTGTTACTTCCATTTCTTCGAGAGTTAGCCTCCTAGCTAATTCACTACCAAAATTACCTAATCCTAATACTAAAACTTTTTTACTCATTTATTTATTTTTATAAAGTTACATCAATTTCTGGATATTTGATTAATCTTTGGTTAGCTTTCCTAATGATAGCTAAAAATAGAATAATAAATTGCATTCTGCCAATAAACATTTCTAATATTATCACAATTTTAGATGCTAAAGATAGACTAGGAGTTATACCCAATGTTAATCCTACTGTGCCAAAGGCTGAAAATACTTCGAACATTATATTCATAAAACCTAAATGTGGATCAAAAGCGCAAACTAAAATTGTTCCTATGAAAATCGTTAATAAAGAAAAAACAATGATGACAAATGCTTTTTGTATACTGCCATTACCGATAGTACGTTTTTTGAAAATGATATTTTCTTGAGATTTACCTAGAGATCTTGCATTTAAAAATGCCAATGCTAAAGAAGTGGTTTTAATACCGCCTCCAGTACTACCTGGTGATGCTCCTATCCACATTAATATTATTATAAACATTATTGTAGCTGGTGAAAAAATAGCAAAATCTAAAGTATTAAAACCAGCCGTCCTTGGCGTCACTGAACAAAAAAATGCTTGAACAATTTTATCAAACCAATTATAGCTAGATAGTCCCTTATTAGCTTCTAAAATTAAAATTACTGCCATTCCTAATAAAAGCAATATTATTGTGGTTCTAACTACTATTATGTTGTTTATATCCACTATTTTAGGTCTTATTATTTTAGATTTATTAAATATTTTTCTAAAGAAATTTTTAATGTTTAGAAAGAAGTTATTAACTATACGTTTAATTATAAAAAATCCTAATCCACCAAAAATTATTAAGCCACCCATTGTAAATATACTTAAATAATTTCCTACAAAGACGTTATTTATCATGCCACCATCTACATTGCTAAAGCCTGCATTACAAAATGCTGAAACTGAGTGAAAAATCGCAAAAAATACATGCTGAGATATTGTATTAAACTCTCCTGCAGGTGTAGAAAAATAAATTAATATAGCTCCTATACTTTCAAAAAATAAAGTTATTAGTATTACTGCATAAAGATTTTTTAAAACTTCTTTGTATGTAGAAGCTCCTATGCTAAATCCTAATCCTTGTTGCTCCTTTATAGATAAATCTGACCGTGTAAATGACAAAGCCAAAAAGCTTGTTATTGTCATTATTCCTAATCCACCAATTTGTATTAAAATTAATATGATTAATTTTCCTAACCATGTAAATGTAGTTGCTATATTTAATGTTGTTAATCCTGTTACACAAACAGCAGATACAGAAATGAATAGTGAATCTTCATATTTTATATCTTCATATGATGCTGCTGGTAAAAGTAGTAAAAATGAACCTATTATAATTATCAAAATAAAACTAAGTATGAAAATTTTTGCTGGGTGCTGCTTCGTAATATGATAAATATTCTCTACCCAATGGCTTATAGTTCTCAAAAATACTATAAATATTAAAAACAATTTGTAATAATAAATATAGTTTAATTCATCCAAATAACTTGAAATAAAATCTGGAATATAATAGACAAAATAGTTTAATGTAAGGATAAAAATAATTTTTATTGATAAATTTATCCACGAGAAGCGTTTACCACCTGGTAATATTAATAGAATTATTTGAATTAAGTAAACTACACTTATACTCCAACAAATAAAATTTATATATGGGATTAGATTTTGTGCTACTGTTGGCGTATATAAATTACCTACAAAAAATATTGTTAATAATCCACCAAAAAATGAAAAAAATGAAATTAATATATAGCTAAGGGTTAGTACTTTTGGATTGATTTTAAATAGCCATTCATAAGCTTTAATCCTAGTTTGCTTTAAAAAATAAAAAAAATCTTTAATAAATTTTTTCACTGCTTTATAATAACGATATTAATAATATTGTACTTGTTAATTATTGATAATTTTTAATTATTATCATCATAAAACCATTCTGCATATGAGCTATCTGTTTCTCTTAATAATGCGTGTACCAATTTTACATTATCCGGTAACTGTTTATCAATAATATCAATGAAATGTAATAATAAATTTTCACTTGTTGGCTGAAAAGGCAATTTAATAATTCTAGAAAAACTATCTATATCTTGCACTTGTTCTATCCAATTAGCTTTTTGATTGACTACTAATGAATGATCGAAACTATTTATGATATGTTTATTTACAATATCTTTTAAAATGCCAAAATCCATTACCATACCATTTTTAGGAGAAATAATATCATTATTTGGTGGGCCCATAACTGTAATAATTAAAGTATAAGAATGTCCATGTACATAAGCACACAAGCCATCATATCCATCTAATACGTGTGCCATCTCAAAATGAAATTCTTTACTTATTCTTATTAATGACATTTTTTTGCAAACTTATTAAGTTTTTATATTTTAAAAAAAATTTTTTTATTAAATAGGTTAATTTATTTTTTTATTATTAAAAAATACTATAACTTTGCAAAAAACATAAAAAATTTTAAATTATGAGAAAGCATATTTTTAACGCAGGTCCCGCAGTATTACCAGTACCAGTATTAGAGAAAGTTTCAAAAGCTGTTATAGATTTAGATGGTATAGGGATATCTATACTAGAGATTTCACATAGATCAAAAGAATTTGATGCTATTATTAATGAAGCTATAGAGTTGATGAAAGAGTTAATGAATATTCCAGAAGGTTATCACGTTATTTTCGTTGGTGGTGGTGCATCTACACAATTTGCTATGCTACCAATGAATTTTCTTAAAACTAAAGCTTCTTATTTAGAAACAGGTAGCTGGGCAAAAAAAGCCGAAAAAGAAGCTAAATTATTTGGTGAAGTACAGATAGTTGCTTCCTCAGCAGATAAAAATTTCACTTATATACCTAAAAATTTTACTATACCTACAGATGTAGATTACTTCCACATTACTACTAATAATACAATTTATGGTACAGAAATAAAAACTGACTTTAATTCGCCTGTACCTCTAGTAGCTGATATGTCATCAGATTTCTATAGCAGACCAGTAGATGTATCTAAGTATTCTTTGATTTATGGTGGTGCACAGAAAAATGTCGGTCCATCAGGTGTAACTATAGCAATTATTAAAGATGATTTTCTAAATAGTAAGCAAGTTACTGACCGTATAATACCTACTATGCTCAATTACAAAACTCATACTGAGGCAAATAGTCTTTATAATACTCCTCCTGTATATGCTATTTTTGTCGTTAAAGAAGTGATGCGTTGGTTAAAAACTGAAATTGGTGGTCTAGAAAATATGAAAAAAATCAATGAAGATAAAGCTAAAGTTCTCAATGATTATTTAGATAATAGTAAAATGTTTATTCCTACTGTTCCAAACAAAGAAGATCGTTCATTAATGAATATTACTTTTGTAATGCAGGATCCATACAAAGATTTAGAAGCAGCTTTCTTAGATCATTCTAAAAAATATGGTATCGTAGGTATCAAAGGTCATAGAAGTGTAGGTGGTTTCAGAGCCTCTATGTATAATGCTTTACCTATTGATAGTGTTAAAGTTCTTGTACAAGCTATGGAAGAGTTCGAAAAAGCAAATTTGAAATAATATTAAAAAAAATGAATGTTATGAATAAAATAGTAGTTTTAACAGAAAAACCTTTTGCAAGTGATGCTGTTAATAAAATGAGCGACATTGCAAAAGCAGAAAAATTTGATATCAAATTTGTAGAAAATTATAAAACTAAAGAAGAAGCATATGAAGGGGTGAAAGATGCAGAAGCTTTGATAGTACGTAGCGATATTGTAGATAAAGATTTGATTTCACATGCTCCTAATCTCAAAATAGTTGTTAGAGCAGGTGCAGGATATGATAATATAGATCTAAATGCATGCACTGAACGCAAAATAGTTGTCATGAATACACCTGGACAAAATTCTAATGCAGTGGCAGAATTAGCACTTGCTCTTATGTTATACACTGCTCGTAATTTTTTTGATGGTAGTTCAGGTATTGAATTAAAAGGTAAAACTTTAGGATTACATGGTTTTGGTTATACTGCAAAAGCTTTAGCTGAGCTAGTAAAAGGCTTTAATATGAAATTATATGGACATAGACGCTCTGCTAATGAAGAAGAGTATAAACAATTTAACGTAACTAAAGCTAATTCTATCGAAGAATTATATAAATCTTGTCAATTTATTTCATTACACATACCAGCTAATGATAATACTATAAAATCAATAAATTATAATTTATTATCATTAATGCCTAAAAATGCTGTTTTAGTAAATACTGCTAGAAAAGAACTTATTGATGAAGATGGCTTATTAAAAATGTTTGCAGAAAGACCAGATTTTAAATATGTAACTGATATCGCTCCAAATTGTAAAGATGTCTTAAATGAAAAATATCCTGGACGTTATTATGCTACTCCCAAAAAACTAGGTGCTCAAACTAAGGAAGCCAATAATAATGCTGGTTTAGCAGCAGTTAAACAAATTATTGCTTTCTTTAATAATGGAGATACTACTTTTCAAGTGAATAAATAAAAAAATAAATTACAACACCAAAAATATACAACTATGGAAGAAAATAGACCAATGAACTTCTTCAGATTCGAAGATCTACGCATTTATCACAAGACTTTAGATTTCGTGTCTTGGGTTTTTAATGCTACCAAATCATTCCCAGATTATGCTTCTGTGATTAGGAATGATATGATAGAGGCAGCACAAGAAATTACGGTTAATATTGCCGAAGGTTCTGGTCGTACTAAAAACCAATTTATCTATTATCTAAAAATGGGTCGTAGCTCTATCAGAAAAAGCATCGTACTTATTACTATTGCTCAAAAAGAAGGTTTAATTACTGATGAGCAACACGAAGAAGCTAAAAATTTACTTATTGAAATTTCTAAAATGTTAGGTGCTCTTATCTCTTCTCTACAACGTAATAAAAGAGGTGAAAGAAGCTCTTCTGATGAAGAAGAAGATGATGAAATTATAGAAGAGAATAATAGCGGTAACGAACTGATTTAATCTCTATCTGCTCTTTAATAGAGTAGGAGAGAGACTTTATTTAAAAAATTACTTTCATTAAAGAAATTTAGTGTTGATTAATATTTTGTTAATGTGAATATTTATTGTATGTAAATTTTGTAAAATAAATTAAATTATGGCAATTTTTAGACCTTTTAAAGCATTAAGACCACCAAAAAATATAGCTGACAAAGTGGCAGCTAAACCATATGATGTTATTAATACCCAAGAAGCAAGAAAAGAAGCTGAAGGTAATCCATATTCTTTACTTCATATTACTAGAGCAGAAATAGATTTACCTGTAGGCACTGATGAACATGATCCTCGTGTTTATGAAAAAGCTAAAGAAAATTTTCAGAAATTTATTGAAAATAAGTTGTTACTACCTGATGAGGAAGCATATTTCTACATTTATGCTCAAACTATGTGGGGAAAAACTCAATATGGTATCGTTGGTTGCGCTAGCATAGATGACTATTTTAATAATGTTATCAAAAAACATGAACTCACACGTAGGGATAAAGAAGAAGATAGAATGAAACATGTGAGAGTAACTAATGCAAATGTTGAACCAGTATTTTTTGCTTATAAATCACTTGCTGAATTAGATAACTTGATTATTTCTTACGCTAAAGGACATGAACCAATTTATGATTTCACTGCTAATGATGGCGTAGGACATCATTTCTGGGTAATAAATGAAAAAGAAATTAATGAAAAAATTCAAAAATTATTTGCTGAAATGCCCGCTCTTTATGTAGCTGATGGACATCATCGTACTGCTGCAGCAGCTTTAGTAGGTAAAGAAAAACGTGAACAACATCCTAATTTTACTGGCAATGAAGAATTTAACTATTTCATGGCTGTAGCTTTCCCAGATAATCAATTGACAATTATTGATTATAATAGAGTTGTAAAAGATTTAAATGGTCTAAGCAAAGATGAATTTTTACAAAAATTATCTGAATTTTTTGATATAGAAAATAAAGGTACTGAAGAATTTAAGCCTAATAAACTTCATAATTTTTCAATGTATTTGGGGGGTAATTGGTATTCATTAACAGCAAAAAAAGGCACCTACAACGACAA
Organism: Bacteroidales bacterium; assembly: GCA_018432645.1. Classification (GTDB taxonomy): domain Bacteria; phylum Bacteroidota; class Bacteroidia; order Bacteroidales; family DTU049; genus DTU049. The sequence goes on from JAHDSP010000471.1 coordinate 8,587, forward strand.
TGATCCTATTGGTGTACTCGATGTAACTATTTTATCAGATTTAGTTTTAAATAATTTATTAGGCATTAAAGATCTGAGAACTGATAAAAGAATTGATTTTGTAGGTGGAATCAGAGGTTTAGGAGAGCTGAAACGTCGTGTGGATAGTGGAGAAATGACAGTAGCTTTTGCTCTATATCCAGTATCTATGAAACAACTCATGGATATCGCAGATAGCGGCAACATAATGCCTCCAAAAACTACTTGGTTTGAACCCAAACTTCGTAGTGGACTCTCAATTCATTTGCTGGATTAAGTTTACTAATTAAAATTTTATTTTGAAAAAATTACCAGGTTTTCCTGGTAATTTTTTTATTATGTTAAATAGAAATTACTTAACATAATTAATAAATGGATATGCTCAAATGTCTATAATTTAATCCACAAATTAACACTGATGATTTAGATATTAGTTTTTTGAGTGCATTTGTGAATTAATTTATTACTAAATTCCTCAACTTATAAACTACTAAACTTATTAACTTTGATTTTTTATTTGTGCTAATTTGTGTTCATTTGTGGATTAATAACAACAAACTGTTAATTATTTTGATCACTTTCAAGTAAAATTTATTTATTAAACAAAGGAATAATGTAACCTTAAAAAATATTATAATATTCTATATGCAATTGTCCGATAATTTATATTATGTTAAATAGATTTTTTAATATGAAATTTTAATATGTTACATTACTTATAAATAAAATTTACTCTACCCAGCTAATTATACTGATGCAATTGCTTTAATACTCGACTATATCTTTGTCTCAATTCAATATCTTCTTTTTCAGCTATGGCTTTACATTTTTATATAATTTTCTTGTCTGCCAATTACACTACTCTGTCCCATGCGTTTGCTGATAACTGTGAATGTAAG
>JAHDSP010000276.1 GCA_018432645.1 Bacteroidales bacterium
ACCTCTGAAACCCATTTTCCCGGCTGATGACCATGAAATGACATCACCTTTTTCATTAGTTAAGGTAACTATCACATTATTAAACGTTGCTTGTATATATGCACAACCGAAGGGTTCAACTTTAACAACTCTTTTTTTTGTTGTTCTTGAGCGTGTTTTAGCCATAATAATTCTTTTTTTAATTTTTAACCTTTAGGTGCTTTTTTCTTTCCTGCAACGGTCTTTTTTCTACCTTTGCGGGTACGTGCATTGGTGCGGGTACGTTGTCCACGTACAGGTAATCCACGACGATGACGTAAACCTCTATAACAGCCTATATCTATTAGGCGTTTAATATTCATTTGCACTTCAGAACGTAAAGCTCCTTCAGTCTTTATCTCATCATTAATGATTTGACGAATTCTGCTTATCTCATCATCAGTCCAATCTTTCACTTTTTTATCAAAGTCTACGTTCGCCTTGCTTAACACATAACGAGCTGTGCTCCTACCTATTCCGTAGATATAAGTAAGGGCTATCTCACCATGTTTGTTATTAGGTAAATCTACTCCAACGATTCTTGCCATATTTTCGTTTATCTTTTATTAATTTTTTTCATTTAAATATTTTCTTATCCTTGTCTCTGTTTATATTTAGGATTTTTTCTATTTATTATATACACTCTGCCTTTTCTTCTAACAATTTTGTCATCACGTGTACGTTTTTTCACTGAAGCTCTTACTTTCATAATATTCTTATTTTTTTAATATCTATAAACTATTCTTCCTCTTGTAAGGTCATATGGAGACATCTCAACTCGTACCTTATCACCTGGTAAAATACGTATATAATGCATCCTCATCTTGCCACTAATATGAGCTAAAATAACATGACCATTATCTAATTCTACCCTAAACATAGCATTACCTAAGGTTTCCTTCACAATTCCATCTTTCTCTATTACATTTTGTTTTGGCATATTTAATTAACCTTCCATTTTTCATCAATATAATTATAAGTTGACAAAATTACAGATTTTTTTTGATTTATCCAAACCATATGTTCGAAATGAGCAGCTGGTTTATGATCTTTAGTACGTACAGTCCATCCATCACTTTCATCAAAAACTACATCTTTTTTACCCATATTAATCATTGGTTCAATACAAATAACCATGCCATCTTCTAACAAATGTCCTTTGCCTTTTTTACCATAATTAGGTACTTGTGGATATTCATGCATTGCTTTACCTATACCATGTCCTACCAACTCACGCACTACAGAAAAGCCATTTCTCTCTACATAAAGCTGTATAGCAAAACCAATATCACCAGTTTTATTTCCCGCAATCGCTTGTTCTATACCTTTATATAATGACTCTAAGGTAACTTTAACTAATTTTCTAACTTTTTCATCTACTGGTTCTATAATAAATGTATAAGCATAATCACCGCAATAACCATTTAAAAATGCTCCACAATCTACAGACACTATATCACCTTCTTTAATAACTTGGGTTTGAGGTATTCCATGCACAACAACATCGTTAATTGAAATGCAAAGAGTAGCAGGATATCCATTATAATTTTTAAAAGAGGGAGTGCCACCATTATCTCTGATATATTCCTCAGCAATATGATCTAAATCTTTAGCTAATACACCTGGCTTTAAAGCTTTGGATACTTCTCCTAAGGTTCTTCCTACCAAGTCTGCACTTTTTTTCATTAACTCCAACTCTTCTAAATCTTTAATTATCATTATTATGCACCTCCATAAATAGATCTACCCTTTAGTTTACCTTTTTTCATAAAACCATCATAATGTCTCATCAATAAATGGCTCTCAATTTGCTGCAATGTATCCAATACTACGCCTACCATAATTAATAAAGAGGTACCACCATAAAATTGTGCAAATTGTGATGTAATACCAAAATTACTAACTATTGCAGGTAAAATAGCAATTATAGCTAAAAAAATAGAACCTGGCAAAGTAATACGAGACATAACAGTATCAATATATTCTGCTGTTTTTTTCCCTGGTTTGATGCCTGGAATGAAACCATTATTTTTCTTAAGTTCATCAGCGATTTGTTGTGGATTAAAAGTAATAGCAGTGTAGAAATAAGTAAATATTATTATCAACACTGCAAAAGTAAGATTATACCAAAATCCATTAAAATTTGAAAAAGCAGTTACAAACCAACCACCACTCTCATAATTAGCAAAACCTGCGATAGTGATAGGTAGGAACATAATAGCCTGAGCAAAAATTATTGGCATTACACCAGCAGCATTTACTTTTAATGGTAAATATTGTCTTACACCACCATATTGTTTATTGCCCACCACTCTTTTAGCATATTGTACTGGTATTTTTCTTGTACCTTGAATGAGCAAAATAGTAAATAATATTACAGCTATTAAAACAATAATTTCTATAATCAAAGCAAATATACCACCAGCATTTACAGACATACGAGAAGTAAATTCTGCAGCAATTGATAAAGGAAGTCTAGCGATGATACCTATCATAATTATCAGCGATATACCATTGCCGATGCCTTTGTCAGTAATTTTTTCTCCTAGCCACATTACAAATAAGGTGCCAGCTGTTAGCAGTACAGTAGCAGCAAATCTAAAAATAAATGGTATGCCAGCACCTGTAAAAGGATAAATAGCCTGAGCTGGTAATTGTGCAGTCAAATAAGTTATATATCCTTGAGCTTGTGCTACTGTTACTAAAATAGTTAGATAACGTGTTATCTGATTTAATCTACGTCTTCCACTTTCACCTTCTTTTTGCATACGTTGAAAAGAAGGAATAACGACAGTTAATAATTGAATAATAATAGATGCAGATATATAAGGCATAATACCTAATGCTAAAATGGAAGCATTAGAGAATGCACCACCAGCGAACATATTAATCATTCCTAATAAACCACCTTGCCCTTGGCTAGCAAAAGCACTACCTTGTAAAAGACTAGCATTAATACCTGGTAAAACTATATGAGTACCGAAACGATACACCAATAGCAATAATAATGTATAGATGATACGTTTTCGTAAATCCTCTATTTTAAAAATATTTCTAAATGTTTGTATAATGTTGCTCATTAATCTATAATTTTAACATTACCACCTATTTTTTCTATTTCTTCAATAGCTTTTTTTGAAAAAGCATGAGCAGAAATCTCTACAGATTTTTTCAACTCACCACGAGCTAATATTTTAACCTTAACATTCTTGCTAATAAATCCATTTTCATATAATATATCTGGATTAATAACATCTATATTTAATTTGTCAACTATATATTGAATAGTATCTAAATTAATAGGTTGATATATTTCTTTAAAAATATTTTTAAAACCAAACTTAGGTACTCTACGGTGTAGGGGCATTTGACCACCTTCGAAACCGAATTTACGAGAATAGCCATTACGAGATTGTTGGCCTTTAGTACCACGACCTGCAGTACCGCCTTTTTTAGAGCCTTCGCCACGGCCTATCCTAGTATTTGATTTTACAGAGCCTTTTGCTGGTTTTAGATTATTTAGATCCATAATTAATATTTTTTAAATTTCTTCTACTTTTACTAAATGTTCAATTTTTCTTATCATACCACGAATATCTGGGCGATCTTCAAAGATTTTACTATGATTTAATTTTTTCAATCCCAATGCTGCAACAGTTCGTTTTTGATCTATTGGACGACCAATAGTACTTCTCACAAGGGTTACTTTGATTTGCTTCATAATAATTGGGTTTATTTATTTAATAATTTTTCTACAGGAATATTTCTGAGTTCAGCGATAGTGTATGGGTCACGTAATTCACTAAGAGCCTTTACAGTAGCTTTCACTACATTATGAGGATTAGAAGAACCAATACATTTAGCTAGCACGTTTCTAACGCCAGCACTTTCTAAAACGGCACGCATAGCTCCACCAGCGATCACACCAGTACCAGGAGCAGCAGGTTTAATAATGACCTTAGCAGCGCCATATTTAGATATTTGTTCATGAGGTAAAGTACCATTATGAATACTAACTTTAATTAAATTCTTTTTAGCATCATCAATGGCTTTTTGGATAGCTAAAGGAACTTCTCTAGCTTTACCTAATCCATAACCAACGATGCCATTTTCATTACCTACTACCACTAATGCAGCAAAGCTAAATGTTCTACCACCTTTAGTAACTTTAGTTACTCTTTGAATAGATACTAATCTATCTTTTAATTCTGCGTCAGTAGCTTTTACTTTTCTAACTATATTTGTCATAAAATTTAAAATTTAAGCCCATTTTCTCTAGCACTATCAGCTAGTGCTTTAATTCTACCATGATATAAATATCCGTTACGATCGAAAACAACTGTATCGATACCAGCATCTAAAGCTTTTTTAGCAATCAATTTACCTACTTCTTTAGATTTATCTGTTTTAGACATTTTTTGATCTTTTAATTCTTTAGAAAGAGATGACACACTCATAATAGTTACATGCTTTACATCATCAATTATTTGAGCATAAATCTCTTTATCACTTCTATAAACACATAAGCGTGGTCTATCTGCTGTACCATAATATTTTTTACTGATACGCATTTTGATTCTACGCCTTCTTGCTTCTTTTTTGTTTTTAATTTTGGGTTCCATAGTTATAATATTTATTATTTAATAGAAGCTGCAGCTTTACCAGCTTTACGACGAATATATTCACCTTCATACTTGACACCTTTACCTTTATAAGGTTCTGGTTTTCTGAGAGAACGTATTTTAGCTGCTACCTGCCCTAATAGTTGTTTGTCGAAAGATTTCAAAATTATTTTTGGATTAGAACCTCTTTCTGTTACAGTAGTAACAGAAATTTCTGGGGGTAACTCAAATAACACACTATGAGAAAAGCCTAATGAAAGTTCTAAAATTTGTCCTTGCGCTTGAGCTTTATAACCCACACCTACTAATTCTAATGTTTTAGTAAATCCTTCAGAAACACCAGTAACCATGTTATTTAATAAAGATCTATAGAGGCCATGGTACATACGTGTTTGTTTTTCGTCATTTGAACGAGTGAGTGTCAAAGTATCACCATCAATATTAATTTTTATAGATGGATGTACAAATTGAGTTAATTGTCCCAATTTTCCTTTAACTGTGACTATATTATCAGCAGATATATCGATAGATACTCCCTGCGGTATTTTAATTGGTAAATTTCCTATTCTAGACATTACTAACTCCTTATTTTTAATTAAGAAACATAACAAATGACTTCGCCGCCGATGTGACGATTACGAGCTTCTCTATCTGTCATAAGCCCTTCTGATGTACTAATAATAGCAATACCTAGTCCATTCATCACTTTAGGTAGTTCGTCAGCTTTTTTATAAATACGCCTTCCTGGTTTAGAAATACGTTCGAGTTTTTGTATGGGGCTAATCTTCATTGTAGGATGATACTTCAATGCTATGATAAGCTTGCGAGGAAAAGATTCTTCATCAACTTTAAAATTTAAAATATATCCTTCATCTTTTAAAATTTGAGTCAAAGAAATAAGCAAATTACTTGCAGGCATCTCTACAATACGATGTTTCGCACTAATTGCATTCCTAATGCGTGTCAGGTAATCAGCAATTGGATCTGTTGTCATATTTATTTTTCTTTTTTTATTAATTTAATATTTTTTTTAAAATGCAAAATTACAAATTATACATTAATTACAAATCAAAAAACAGCAAAATATATTAAAACTTTGTAACATATTTTACCAACTAGCTTTTTTAACTCCTGGTATCATACCTTTAGAAGCTAATTCACGGAAATCTATACGAGAGATTCCAAAATATCTAATATAGCCTCTTGGTCTGCCAGAGAGGGCACATCTATTTCTCAATCTCACTGGAGATGCATTACGTGGTAATTTTTGTAAACCAACATAATCTCCTTTTGCTTTTAACTCTGCACGTTTACTAGCATATTTATCTACCGTTTGCCTTCTTTTTCTCTCACGTGCTTTCATTGATTCTTTTGCCATATATTCAAACAATTTTTATTTTCTAAAAGGAATACCCATAAATTTTAATAAAGCATAAGCTTCTTTATCAGTTTTAGCATTAGTGATAATATTGATGTCCATGCCAAGGATTTTATTCACCTTATCCATATTTATTTCTGGAAAGATAATTTGTTCACTAATGCCAAAAGAGAAATTGCCTCTACCATCGAAGCCATTATCACTAATTCCATGAAAATCTCGGATACGTGGTATAGCAATAGATATCAACCTATCAAGAAATTCATACATATTATCGTTTCTCAAAGTAACTTTAGTGCCTATAGGCATGCCTTTTCTAATTTTAAAATTATTAATATCTTTTTTAGCATAAGTAGCTATAGCTTTTTGTCCTGTAATCATAGTAAGTTCATTGAGAGCAGCCTCGATAAGTTTACGATCTACAGTAGCCTCTCCGATACCTTGATTAACGACGATTTTTTCAATTTTAGGTACCTGCATAATATTTTTGTAAGCAAATTCCTTCATCATAGCAGGAACTACTTCGTCGTAATATTTTTTCTTTAATCTTGGAATATAAGTTTTTGTTGTCATTTAATTACCTCCCCTGTTTTTTTAGCAAATCTAACTAATTTACCATTTTCATCACGTTTTCTGCCAACGCGTGTAGGAGTATTACCTACTAATAACATAACATTAGAAATATCAATAGGAGCTTCTTGTTCGATTCTTCCACCTTGAGGATGTGCAGCAGAAGGTTTAGAATGTTTAATAACAATATTAACACCTTCTACAATAACACGATTTTCTTTAGGTAAAACCATAAGTACTCTACCCTCAGCACCTTTATCATCACCTGCTATCACGCGCACTTGATCACCTTTTTTTATTTTTATTTTAACCTTTTTTTCAGGTTTTTTGTTTTTGGTTTTAGCCATAATTAAAAATATATTTAAAATTTAAAAAACATAATTAAATAACTTCTGGAGCTAGAGAGACAATTTTCATATATTGTTTCTCTCTGAGTTCACGAGGTACAGGACCGAAGATACGAGTAGCACGTAGTTCGTCATTAGGAGTGAGCAAAACGCAAGCATTATCATCAAATCTAATATAAGACCCATCAGCTCTTTTAATTTCTTTTCTAGTGCGAACGATAACTGCTTTAGTAACAGTACCTTTTTTTATATTACCAGAAGGGATAGCTTTTTTCACAGTAACTATAATTTTATCTCCTACAGTAGCATATCTTTTACCTGTACTACCAAGGACGCGGATGCACAAAACTTCTTTTGCACCACTATTATCCGCAACTTTTAAGCGACTTTCTTGTTGTATCATAACTATTTACTCTTTTCAATGATTTCGACTACTCTCCAATGTTTATTTTTGCTTAAAGGTCTAGTTTCTACTATACGCACTTTATCACCTATGCCACATTCATTATTTTCATCATGAGCCATAAATTTGCTAGCTTTTTTAACATATTTTTTATATAAAGGGTCCATTTTTTGATAGTTTACACGTACTACAACGGACTTATTCATTTTATTACTCACGACGATGCCAATGCGTTCTTTCCTATTTTCTTTTTTAACCTTTTCCATTATTATTTGGATTTATTAATATTTGCTTGTTTTTCATTATTTTCACGTTCGGTTAGTACCGTTAGAATACGAGCAATGTCTTTTCTGATTTCTCTAAATCTTGCAGTATTATCTACAGGAGAAATAGCATGGCCCATTTTTAATTTAGCATATTCTAATTTTAGCTCATCGAGTCTTTCTTTTAACTCTTTTGATGATAACTCTCTAATCACAGATATTTCCATAAAATCTATCTCCTCATTTTAATTTATTCGACAAAATCTCTACTTATGATAAACTTAGTTTTCACAGGTAATTTCTGAGCTGCTAAACGCATAGCTTCTTTAGCGATATCGAGAGGTACTCCCTCAACCTCAAACAATATTCTACCAGGTAAAACTGGAGCGACAAAATATTCAGGATTACCTTTACCTTTACCCATACGTACCTCGTTAGGTTTTTTAGTCACAGGTTTATCGGGGAAAATTCTAATCCAAAGTTGCCCTTCACGTTTCATATAACGAGTAGCTGCTTGACGGGCAGCTTCTATTTGACGAGCTGTAATCCATGCAGATTCTAGGGTTTTCAAACCAAAAGATCCAAATGCCAATTGAGTACCTCTATTAGCATTACCTTTCATTTTACCCTTCTGGGCTTTTCTATATTTAGTTTTCTTTGGCTGTAACATTTTTAAAAAAATTTTTTTAATTAATTAACAATTATTTTTTTCTACGTGGAGAACGTCTAGAACGGTTTGTAGGTTGATTTCTCCTAGTATTGGCAGTTTCTAAACCATAAAAATCTGGTTTATGATACACCATACCTCTACATACCCATACTTTAATACCTAATCTACCATAAATTGTATGAGCTTCTGCTAAAGCATAATCTATATCAGCTCTAAAAGTATGCAAAGGGATTTGTCCTTCTTTATATTCTTCTTTTCTAGCCATTTCAGCGCCACCAATACGTCCAGAGATAGACACCTTAATACCATCGGCACCTGCTCTAATAGTATTAGCTACTGCTGTTTTGATAGCTCTTCTATAAGCTATACGACCTTCTATCTGATTAGCAATATTTTTTGCTATAATTGTAGCATCTAATTCAGGTCTTTTAACTTCATGGATATAAATTTGAATATCTTTGTTTGTCAATCTTTTAAGCTCTTCTTTTAGTTTATCTGCTTCACTACCTTTTGCTCCAATAATCATACCTGGACGAGCGGCATAAATAGTGATATTAATAAATTTTATAGTTCTTTCAATAATTATATGAGATAATTGAGCTTTTTCTAATCTTGAATTAAGATAACTACGAATTTTTATATCTTCAGCAAGTTTTTCAGAATAATTTTTTCCGCCATACCATATAGAATCCCATGTGCGGGTGATGCCTAATCTATTAGAAATTGGATTTGTTTTTTGTCCCATTATTCCTCCGTATTATTAGATGGTTCGACATTATCATTTATTTTTAGATTCATTTCTTCTGCTTTACTTCCTATTTCCATATAAACATGGCAGGATTCCTTTCTAATAGGATTAGCACTACCGCGAGGCGCAGGTATAAATCTTTTAAGAGCTGGCCCTTGATTTACCATAATCGTTTTCACGTATAACTGTGCTTCTTCTATTCTAAGACCAGATTTTGATTTTTGTTTATAGTTATCAATATTATGAAGTAACAATTTATATAAAAATCTAGCGCCCTTTTTAGGAGTAGTTTTTAAAATAACAAGAGCATCCTCAACAGATTTACCTCTCACTAGATTAGCTACTGGACGCATTTTTCTAGCTGATACGGGGCATTTATTGAGTTTAGCAAAATATGTTTTGCTTTTTTTCTCTTTTATAGCTTCTGCCATTAATCTTTTTCTTTTTCCCATAGCAATAACTTAAAAAATTATTTTCTTTTATCTTCTTTTCTATTACCTGCATGACCACGAAATATTCGTGTAGGAGCAAATTCACCTAATTTATGACCTACCATATTTTCAGTAACATAAACTGGAATAAAAGTTTTACCATTATGCACTGCAATAGTCAGACCTACAAAGTCTGGAGTAATCATTGAAGCTCTTGAGTAAGTTTTAATAACTTGCTTTTTTGATGCAGCTTGCATATTTAAAACTTTTTTTTCAAGCTTATAATGTACGAAAGGTCCTTTTTTTAATGAGCGACTCATATATTTTTTTTATTTTTTTCTACGTTCAATGATAAATTTATTTGTTGTTTTATTTTTCTTACGAGTTTTGTACCCTTTAGCATAAATGCCATTACGACTACGTGGATGCCCACCTGAGGCTTTACCTTCACCACCACCCATTGGGTGATCTACTGGGTTCATAGCCACACCACGAGTTCTAGGTTTACGACCCAACCAACGTCTACGTCCTGCTTTACCATGTTTTATCAAGCTATGTTCAGTATTAGAACACATTCCTATAGTTGCCTTACAATTCACTGGTACTAATCTAGTTTCGCCACTAGGCATTTTAATAACAGCATATTTATTATCACGTGATAAAAGCTGTGCATATGATCCTGCGCTTCTAGCTATTTTAGCACCTTGATTAGGGAACATTTCAATATTATGTATCAAAGATCCCAAAGGGATATCACTCAGATACAAGCAGTTTCCTATTTCTGGAGGTATATTTTTACCTGAAATAATAGTTTGTCCTACTTTTAGTCCTTGAGGAGCAATGATATATCTTTTTTCTCCATCTTTATATGCTAATAAAGCTATTCTAGCACTACGATTAGGGTCATATTCAATAGATTTAACTACAGCAGGAATACCATCTTTATCTCTTTTAAAATCTATTACGCGGTACATTCTTTTATGACCACCGCCACGATATCTAATAGTTCTATGACCTTCATTATTACGACCACCAGTTTTTTTAATAGGTACTAATAAACTTTTTTCAGGTTTATCAGTAGTGATTTCAGAGAAATCATTTATAACTTTAAAACGTAATCCTGGTGTTACTGGTTTAAATTTTTTTAATCCCATTACTTACAATCTTTTAAATATTACTATAAAAATCTATTGAATAACCTTCTTTCAAAAACACAGTAGCTTTTTTAAAAGCAGGTGTACGACCTTCTATCCATCCCGTACGTGTACCTCTCAGCTTCTTTTTGCCTTGAAAATTAGCAGTATTCACTTTTTCTACTTTCACATTATAAAGCCATTCTACTGCATTTTTAATATCATATTTAGTAGCTTTAGGATTTACTATAAAAGTATATCTATTACTAAACTTCTCTGTTTGCTGAGTAGCTTTTTCAGTAATATGAGGTTTTATTATTACATCTTTAGGTTCCATAATAACTATGCTTTTTGAAATCTTAATAAAATATTTTCTATTATAGGTAGGCTAGCTTCATTAAATATTAAACAATTTGCATTTAACACATCATAGGTATTTAATTTAGAAGCTAACATAATTTTCACTTTAGGTAAATTTCTAGCAGATAAAACAACAGATTCATTAATCTTATCTACTAAAAATAAAGTTTTTTTATCATTAATTTTCAGATTATCCAATATTTGTTTGAAATCTTTAGTTCTAATATCATCCATAACTAGATCCTCAATAACCATGATTTGGTTATTTTTAGCTTTATAGGTTAGAGCACTTTTGCGAGCTAGGACTTGTACTTTTTTATTCACTTTAATAGAATAATCTCTAGGATGAGGACCAAAAACTGTAGCTCCACCACGTAATAAAGGACTTTTAATATCACCTCTACGAGCGCGACCAGTACCTTTTTGGCGGTATAATTTACGTGTACTTCCACTCAACTGACTACGTTCTTTAGTACTAGCTAATCCTTTACGTTTATTAGCTTGAATACGTTTAA
>JAHDSP010000027.1 GCA_018432645.1 Bacteroidales bacterium
AATATTCAGATATCTAGATTAATATTATTTCCTGCCAGGATAAACTTCTATAGCCTTTTTCAGAAGTTCCATGCTGCGTTTCATATCATCTACATTGAGTACATAGCTGATTCTCACTTCTTGCAAGCCTCTCTCTGGCACTGAGTAGAAACCAGTAGCTGGTGCTAGCATCACAGTTTCATTATTTTCATTAAATTTTTCTAAAAGCCACTGACAGAATTTGTCTGAGTCATCTATTGGCAGCTTAGCCATCACATAGAAAGCCCCTTTAGGTGTAGGGCAGTAAGCTCCAGGAATACTTTTGATACCTTCGATAACTACATTACGTCTAGCTACATATTCTTTTTTGATAGCTTCGAAATATGATTTATCTACATCAATAGCAGCCTCTGCAGCAATTTGTCCAAATGTAGGAGGGCTCAATCTAGCTTGAGCAAATTTCATAGCAGTAGTCATCACATCTTTGTTCTTAGATATGAGCATACCAATACGAAAACCACAAGCACTATAACGCTTAGAAACAGAATCTACCAAAATTGTATTTTGCTCTATACCTTTTAAATGCATAACAGAAAAATGCTCTGTACCATCATATACAAACTCTCTATAAACCTCATCAGCTATCAGGAATAAATTATGTTTTTTCACTAATTCGCCTAATTTTTCTATTTCTTCACGGCTATATAAATAACCAGTAGGATTATTAGGATTACAGATAAGAATAGCTTTAGTTTTAGGAGTAATATATTTCTCAAACTCTTCAATGGGAGGTAGCGCATAATTTTCTTCTATATGAGACATTACAGGAACGACTTTCACACCAGCATTTATAGCAAATCCATTATAATTAGCATAATATGGTTCGGGGATGATAACCTCATCATCATTATCCATGATAGAGCCGAAAGCAAATAATATAGCTTCGCTACCACCTGTAGTTACGATAATATCATCTGGAGTAACGTGAATATTATTCTCTTCATAATATTTACATAATTTTTCTCTAAATGATAAAATACCTGCAGAATGACTATATTCTATAACCTTAAGATTGATATTTTTCAATGCTTCTAAAGCTATTCGAGGAGTCTCGATATCTGGCTGGCCTATATTTAAATGATAAACTTTGATACCTCTTTTTTTAGCTGCATCTGCATAAGGAACTAACTTCCTAATAGGGGAAGGAGGCATCATTTGACCTTTTTTTGAAATACCTAACATATATTCATGATTTTTTTTTAATAATTATAAAATATTATTTAAAATTTAAAAAAATTAATTTGTAAATAAACATTATGATTTAATTATCTCACCTTTGATAACTAGGGTTACAGGTGAATTTTCTGCATTAGAAAAAATAGTAATTTGTTTGGTAAAAGGACCTTCTTTTTCTGGTTCGAAAGTTACAGTTATTTTGCTAGACTGCCCAGGCATAATTGGTTCTTTAGGATAAGAAGCTACTGTGCAGCCACAGGTAGATCTAGGCTCAGATAAAAATAAAGGTGCTTTACCAATATTTTTAATTGTAAAATCTACGCTCACTTTTTCAGTCATTTTGATTTTGCCAAAATCATGAGAAGTCTTATCGAAAGACATAATAGGCTCTTGTGCAGATAGAGCTCCCACAGAAATAAAAATCAAAAAAACAAAAAATAATTTTTTCATAATTACAATTTTTAAAAAATTATTGAGCTATAGGAGTACCAGAAGCATCAGTTTTAGTATAAGGAATAGCTTCAGTAGGTTTAGGATTTACCTTGCCAGTGATCAATAAAATCACATTCCCATTATTCGCATTTGAGCTCACAGTAATTTGTTTAGAAAAACTACCAATTATATTAGAATTATATTTAACAGTGATTGTGCCTTGTTCTCCTGGCTTCACAGGTTCATTAGTCCATTTAGGTACAGTGCAACCACAACTACTACGTACATTTGATAAAATAAGAGGCTCGTTTCCTGTATTAGTAAATATGAAATCTACCTCTGCTTTAGCACCTTGAGTGATCTCACCAAAATTGTACGATTGTTTGTCAAATTTTATAATGGGACCATCTGTAGTCTGTGCCATTGCTAGCTGTGATACAAAAATTAATATGACAAAAATTTTTAATGCTTTCATTTTTTTGCAAATTTAATGATTTATTGAAATTTAACAAATATTATACCATAAAATATTATGATTATTAATTATGAAAGTAGGTTCTTTAACGCATATATGGTTATAGAATAAAAAAGAGTAATCTTATAAAAATGAATTTAATTTATTATTGTACAGTAAAATATTAACCACAGAGCTCTCAAAGAATGCACAAAGAACACAAAGAATGATAGAAATAAAATGCTTAAAAATGGTACTTTGTGAACTTTGTGTAATATCTTGGTGCTCTTTGTGGTAAAATAATTAACCTAAATAAATTACCCATACAAAACGTTATAGAACCAGAAAATTTTATTTAGTAGATAAATGATTAATAAGAATATTATTTATCAATTTTTTTTAAAACGTTTACTAAAATATCAAAAGTTCTTTTTACTGTTGGTATTAGCAATCTTTCATCTGGACTGTGTACACCTTTCATCTCTGGACCTATTGATACCATTTCTAACCCAGGGAATTTTTCACTAAAAAGTCCACATTCTAAACCTGCATGTATAGCTCTAATGATAGGTTTTTTATTTAAAACTTTTTCAGTTTCTTCAGCAACTAATTTCAGTAAATAACTTTCAGGATTTGGTGTCCAACCTGGGTATCCATCGTTTACTTCTACCCGAGCTTGGGCTAACTCAAAAGCTGATTTTACCTTATTGCAAATATTTTCCTTAGCAGATTCTAGTGAACTACGCTGACTTGTGGTAATTATATACTGCTCATTTTGTTTTTTAATACTTGCTAGATTAGTAGAGGTTTCTACGAAATCAGGTATATCTTGTGACCAAGCAAACACTCCATGAGGTAAAACATATAGCAAACGAATTAGTCTAACTGCCATCTCCCTATCTAACCATTTATTAGTATTACCTTTTTTAGTAATTGTAACTTTAACACCAGGATCACTGATCTTAAGTTCAGTTTTAAATATATTTTGATAATCTTCTACGATATTTTTTATTTTATTATAGTCATCTTCATTATCATAACAAATCACTGCTGTAGCTTCTCGTGGTATAGCATTATGTAAATTGCCTCCTTCGATATTTACTAGTTGTATAGTCTTAGTACTAATTAATAAATCATAAACAATTCTAGTTAATAATTTTATAGCATTGCCGCGTTTTTTTTCGATATCATCTCCAGAGTGTCCCCCTTGTAGTCCTGAAACAAAAACTTCTACGATATTTTTTTCTTGTCCACTCTGATATTTTATAGGTAAATAGCCAAGGGTATTTTTACCGCCAGCACAACCAATAAAAATTTGTCCTTCATCTTCACTATCGAGGTTTATAAGATATTTACTTTTAATCATATCATTTTCTAATCCATTAGCACCTGTGAGACCAGTTTCTTCATCAACTGTGAAAAGACATTCTATAGGGCCTATTCCCTCCATATCACTATCCAAAATAGCTAATTGCATAGCTACACCTATCCCATCATCTGCACCTAAAGTAGTACCTTTAGCTTTTACCCACTCTCCATC
>JAHDSP010000100.1 GCA_018432645.1 Bacteroidales bacterium
CTGTCGCTAGTATTTCCAATGTATATAATAGAAAAAATATATTCTACATTGATAGAGTAACGGGCGAAACAGTTTATCAATTACCTGCAATGCCTAGCATTAGTCTTAGCATGAGATTTTAATTTTTTTAATACATTTTTATGATTACTCTTCCTATTTATAAACATTCATATGATATGAGCGGAGCTCATTATTTTGTTAATTTAACCATAGATGATCATGCTGTGGATTTTTTGATAGATACTGGAGCTACTAATACTGTCATTTCCATAGAACTCGCTAAGCAATTAGAAAGTTTCAGTCAATGTATTAACTTGAATGAAAATCCTATCATCACTTTCAGTGATACTATTAATGAAGTTGCTATTGTCCCTATCAAAAATTTCTTGATTGGTGATAAATTATTAAATAATATTTTTGTAGTAGCTACTAATTTTTCTTTTATAAAAAATCAAAGTTCCTTAGTACATTTCAAATCATTTGATGCTGTCTTAGGTATAGATTTATTATCTTTATTTAATGCCAAAATAGATTTCAAAAATAATACGATTTCTTTCTCTTTACCATCTAAAAGATTTCTTAAACAATATTATAATGAATTATTAGAGAATATCAAAAAACGCTAAGTGATTATCGTAATATAAATTTTATCTCCTTTTTTGACCCCTAATAGCTCACTAGCATTGTATCCTTTTATGCCAAGCTCGAGTAAATTTTGACTATTAAAAAATGCAAATATATTTTGATCTTTTGTATCTATATAACCATTATACAGATTATAAATTTTATAATGCCTTAGAGAAATTTGCCATTTATTATTCATCAGATTAGTGCTGAAAAAATTAAAATTTATATTTGTGATAATATTTCCAAAATTATCTATGTGTATTACTTCTCCCGTTGCTACATTATTATTAAATTGAGGTTTAGGAAAAAAATATGGTATTATCAATTTTTCATCAGTTATTGGAGTAGTCCAGCTATTTATTTCTATTCTATTACATATATTAGTAATCGCAAAGATATAATATTTTAATTCATAAAAAGAACTATAATTGATTGTTTCATTTTTGATTTTATAAATTGATAAATCCAAAAAATTATTATTAATAAAAGGGTAAAGAACACCATTATTGGGACAAATAAAATGATGATCAAAACCTCGAATATAAAGGAATCCATTTTCTGGAGGAATATTAGAATTAATCGAAATCAAATGTATCGTATTATCAGGGAAATGATGCCAGGTAGAGCTAAATAAATAATGTGCAGTAATAAAATCATTAGGATGTATATCATTAGATGTTACTACGACAGTGGCATCTATATCATTTTTTAATAACTCACCATAAAAAATACTAAAATATTGATTATTAATTCCCCAATCAGTGATTGTAGTTAGATTATACGACATTGTTATTAAATAATTTTATTTGTAATTTTGCATTATTAATGTGTAAAAATAAAAATTTTTATTTGAATGAGTGAAAAAACTTTTGATTTGCATCTAGTTGATCATAGTGGCTTCTATGGCATCAAAGATTCTAATATTGAATTGATAAGAAAGCTATTTCCTAAATTAAAAATTATTGTTCGTGGAGATATGGTAAAAGTCATCGGAGAGGATGAGGAGATAGAAATTTTTTATCAAAGGTTCCAATTATTGTTAGATTTGTTTGATAAACAAGGTAAGATAGAAAATAATGAAATTGTAAATTTGATGCTTTATGACCAAGATGAGCAGAGCTCTAATAATTTGAATGGCGATAATGATTTAATATTATATGGACGCAATGGTATTCCGATAAAAGCACGCACACCAAATCAGAAACACATGCATAGTGCCATATATAAATACGATATGATGTTTTGTATAGGTCCAGCTGGCACTGGCAAGACATACACTGCTATAGCTCTAGCTGTTAAGTTTTTAAAAAATAAAAAAATTAAAAAAATTATTCTTACGCGACCTGCTGTTGAAGCTGGAGAAAATTTAGGTTTTTTACCTGGAGATCTTAAAGAAAAACTCGATCCTTATATGCAACCCTTATATGATGCACTTAATGATATGCTACCAGCAGCCAAGCTGAATTCTTATTTCGAAGATGGTACGATAGAGATAGCACCACTTGCTTTCATGCGTGGCAGAACTTTAGAAAATGCTTTTGTCATTTTAGATGAAGCTCAGAATGCTACTTTAGGACAAATGAAAATGTTTCTGACTCGTATGGGAGAAAATTCAAAATTTATTATCACTGGTGATGTAACTCAAATAGATTTACCACCTCATCAGGCATCTGGATTAATACAAACATGCCAAATGCTTAGAAATATTGATGAAATCAACTTCATTTTTCTCGATGAAAATGATGTGATGCGACATCCTTTAGTATCTAAAATTATTAAAAAATTTGAAGAAAACCAAAGAGATTAAATTGTTTGAATTGTAATTAATGTTTTCTAAATTATTGTAATTAAAAAGGTTTTATAACGTTTGTTTATATTAATCCACAAATGCACACAAATGAGAGTGATGGGAGACTGGGAGACGAGGTGACTGGGAGGGAGGGGGGATAAGTTGATAAGTTGAGGAGTTGAATAGTGATTAGTGATTAGTGGTAAATGATTAGTGATAAGTGATGGGATAAGGAGTTTAGTTTGATATTAGTTGTATATTAGTCTACAAATGAACACAAATAAACACAAAATTAACCTCGACCTTTAGGTCGAGGTAGAACATAAAAAAAGTTACGGGCTTTAGCCCTGAAAAACAAAATCCCACAATCCTTGAATCTCGCAAATCTCAGTTCAGACATTTTTTCTCTGTGTTCTTTGTGCCTTCTTTGAGAACTTTGTGGTTAATATTTAAATGTTCAGTAATAAATAAAAAAATTTTTTATAAAATTACTCTTTTTTAATCTTTACTCATACAAAACGTTATAGAGCAATTAAAAAAGGGATAATTTTTTCAAATTATCCCTTACAAAAAACAAAATATTATAGGAATTAGAAATTAGTAGATTTTGCTAAAGTTAATGAATTAATCATCTTGGTATTCACTTAGGATTTTTTTAACATCATCAGGAGCGACTCTACCATATGTTTTTTCACCTACCATCACTACTGGAGCTAGACCACAAGCACCAACACAACGTAAGCAGTTAAGTGAAAATTTACTATCTGGAGTACTTTCGCCTACTTTTATATTTAGTTGTTTTTTAAATTCATCTAATATTTTTTCTGCACCTCTCACATAGCAAGCTGTACCTAGACAAATGTTAATAGGATATTTTCCTTTGGGTATCATAGTGAAATAAGAATAGAAAGTAACTATTCCATATACTTTAGCTGTAGGTATTTTTAATTCATTTGCTACAGCTTCTTGTACTTCACTTGGCAAGTAACCAAATTTATCTTGCAGTTTATGAAGAATATTAATTAATTCACCTGGTTCATAATTAAATTCTTTACATGTATCTTTAATTAACTGCAGTTGATTTTCGTGTAATTTTATTTTGATATGAGACATAATACCTCCTTGGTTTTTTTAATCATTTTCTATAATAATTTCTGGTTGTTTTTGGAAATATTCAGTATGAAGTAATTCATGAGAAAGTTCACTCATAGGCTGACCGAGATATTCTTCATATAATTTGATTATATAAGGATTTTCGTGAGATTTTCTGAGAGGTAACCTTCTATCTTCTTCATAAATAGCTTTTTGTCTAGCTCTGATTATTTCACTCTTGCCATGATGTTGAGGTTGTCCGCCACCTCCGATACAGCCTCCTGGACAAGCCATTATTTCAATTGCGTGAAATTCACTTTTACCTGCTTGTATCTCTTCTAAAAGTTTACGTGCATTACCTAAGCCATGAGCAATGCCGATGTTTAGTTTTAGACCATCAAAATCTACTGTTGCTTTTCTGATCCATTCCATACC
>JAHDSP010000465.1 GCA_018432645.1 Bacteroidales bacterium
TACATTATCTTCAAATGATTGCAGAGCACAAAGTATTCTATGTCTCCAAAAGAAGCTTGTTGTGAGACTAATATGCACAATTCTAGCACACTCTCTCAAGCTCATGCCAGCACTCATACATTTGATATATTCGAGCATTTTACCCTTTTCATGAACACCATACATAAAGGTGCCAGTTGTAACTCTGAATTGCCTACCACAGGTTTTGCAACGGTAGTTTTGTACTCCGCTTTGCAAACCATTTTTAATTACATGACTACTATTGCAATCTGGACAAAGAACGCCAGTAGACATAGCTTTGAGTTCTTGATAATCTACGACATTTTTGCCTTCTTCGATCATCTCATCATAGAGATTATCGTATAATTCACGTGTCTCCTCTTTGGTAAGAGCAAAGACTTCTGTTGGATTTTCAAATATTTTATCCATAACAATAATTTTTTTTTTGCAAATATATAAATTTTTGATATATAAAAAACTTGATTTTTTTAAACATAAAAATTAATTCTTTCTTCCCCCCCCCTTCCTCTCCCCTTCCCTTCCTCTCACATCTTCTCTATTATATATTCAGCTATCTGTACAGCATTTGTAGCTGCCCCTTTCCTCAGATTATCTGCTACTACCCATATATTTATGGCTTTATCATCGAAAAGATCTTTTCTTATTCTACCTACAAATACTTCATCTTTTCCTCTGGCATAAATTGGCATTGGATACTCAAACTCTTCAATTTTATCTAAAACTTTTACTCCTGGTGTATCATTTAAAATGTCGTAAACATTTTTAATTTCTATGTCTTTTTCAAAAACTGCATGAATAGCTTCGCTATGGCCACCCACTACAGGTACTCTAACTGCAGTGGGTGATATATGTATGCTATAATCATTAAAAATTTTATGTGTCTCATTTATAAGTTTCATTTCTTCAGTTGTATATCTATTTTCGAGAAAATCGCCAGCATGTGGAAGGCAATTTTGTTCTATTGGATGTGGATAATAACGGTTTATCGATTCACCTTTTTTTTCTGATTCTAATTGCAAAATACCTTTCATACCAGACCCTGTAACACTTTGATATGTAGCTACCACTATTTCTTTCAATTTATATTCTTTATGTAATCTAGACAATGCTAATACCATTTGAATAGTACTACAATTAGGATTAGCTATAATTTTTGTATTTTTAGTTATTGTTTCTGGATTAATTTCTGGTACAACCAAAGGTATATTTTTATACATTCTCCATTGTGAGCTATTATCTATAACGTATATACCTTTATCTGCTAATAATGGAGCATATATTTCTGAAACTCTAGAGCCTGCAGAAAAGATTGCAATATTTATGTCTTTCTTTAATAAATCATCGGGAGTAATGCATTTATATTCTTTATTTCGATAAATAATAACTTTATCTTTTGAGCGTTCTGATGCTACTGGATAGAATTCGGATATTTCTATTTGTTTTTTTTCTATTACTTTAATAATCTCTCTACCAACAAGTCCTGTGGCTCCTACTACTGCTAATTTCATTTTTTTTACAAAAATAAATATTAAATTCAAGTAATTAATGCAACTTTTTAAAAAATCTTAGAAAATGCAGAAAAGTAATTTTACAAGTTTTTAACAAAAATACATCATAAATCAAGTATTTATCAATATCCACCCATATATTTTCTGATGAACCATTCGAATGATAATAATGCAATTATAATGATTAGATAAATCCATGATTGTATTAGAGGAATGGTAGTTTTTTCTATAGTGTAATATGTTTGATTTATTTGTTCTGATAGTAAAATTTTATCCAAAGAATCTAAATTAGCAAAAGTAAAAAATCTACCACCTGAGAATCTAGAAATTTCTTTTAATAAGTCATGATCAGCAGTTAAATTTTGCATTTCTATATCAGACTGTTCAACGGTGAAGCTGCCTTTGCTTGTCAATGGATTGTCTTTTAATAAAGCTGTAGCCGAGTATGTGTATGTATCTGGTGGTAATTGACCTAAAGACAA
>JAHDSP010000493.1 GCA_018432645.1 Bacteroidales bacterium
TCTGAACTGGGGTTTGTGGGATTAAAGGATTTTGGGATTGAATTTGTAATTTGTGCTCATTTGTGTGCATTTGTGGACAATAAATAACAACCCGTAATGTCTATAATTTTATCCACAGATTAACACATATAATTTAGTTTTTTAAGTGTATTTGTTAATTAATTTACTACTAATATCTTGCTAAACTATTCAACTTATCAACTTATCAACTCATCAACTCATCAACTTTAATTTATAATTTGTGCTCATTTGTGTTCATCTGTGGATTAATAACAATTTTTTCAAAAATTTTAATTTAATAAAAAGATTAGTAATAAAATTTTTTTGTTAGAAAAAAAATTATTACTTTTGCAAACCAAAAATGTTGAAAAATAAAATCAATGGATACATTAAGTTATAAAACGGTACATTTGAATGCTCAGACAGTGAATAAGGAATGGGTATTAGTAGATGCAGCTGGTCAAACTCTAGGGCGATTAGCATCAAGAGTAGCATATGTTTTAAGAGGAAAACACAAACCTGGATATACACCTCATGTAGATTGTGGTGATAATGTGATAGTTATTAATGCTGACAAAGTAGTTTTAACAGGTAATAAATTTCATCAAAAAATGTATTATCATTATACAGGTTATCCACATGGTCAACGTGGAGAATCAGCAGAAGACATAATTAAACGTAAACCTACTTTTTTAGTAGAACATGCTGTCAAAGGTATGTTACCTAAAAATAGATTAGGGAGACAAATTTTTAAAAATTTACATGTTTATGCAGGTGCAGAGCATCCTCATCAGGCACAAACACCTAAAGTCATTGATATTAATAAAATAAAATAGTAGAGCATGGATAATAAAATAATTTCTGGTAGAAGAAAAGAAGCTATTGCTAGAATACGTCTGATAAAAGCAGAAGATGGTAAGCAAGAGATTATTATTAATAATAGAGATTATAAAGAATATTTCCCTTCATTATCATTGCATTATATTGTAGAGCAACCATTAAAATTAACTGAAACATTAGGACAATATAGTGTAAAAGGTAGATTGGATGGCGGTGGTATAAAAGGACAAGCTGAAGCTTTACGTTTAGCTATAGCTAAAGCTTTAGTAGAAGAAAATCCAGAATTCAAACCCATATTAAAGAAACATAAACTTTTAACAAGAGATTCTCGTATGGTTGAACGTAAAAAACCTGGTCAACCCAAAGCACGTAAAAAGAATCAATTCTCTAAACGTTAATGCTGATGAAATATAAAAGTTTAGTATCCAAATTATTGAGACTACAAAATTTATATTGTACTACTCAATAATTGATATAATTAAGGAATGTAAACAAAAAAAATAATAAATGGAACAATTAACATTTGATCAACTCCTAGAAGCTGGATGTCATTTTGGACATCTAACGCGTAAATGGCATCCTAATATGGCTCCATATATTTTTATGGAAAAAAATGGGATACACATTATAGATCTAAATAAAACTTTAGCAAAATTAGAAGAAGCTAATCAAGCGGGTTATAATTTAGGTCGTGCAGGCAAAAAAATACTATTTGTAGGAACAAAAAAACAAGCAAAAGAAATTGTAAGTAATGCTGCAAAAAGTATTAACATGCCATATATTACTGAACGCTGGCCTGGTGGATTACTTACTAATTTTGTTACTATTAGAAAATCAATCAAAAAAATGCAACAAATTGACAAAATGATGAATGATCCTACTTTTTCTAATATTTCTAAAAGAGAAAGACTACAACTAGCTAGACAAAGAGCTAAATTAGAAAAAACTTTTGGATCAATAGTAAATATGGTACGTCTGCCGAGTGCTATTTTTGTAGTTGATATTGTAAAAGAGCATATAGCTGTAGCCGAAGCTCGCAAACTAAATATCCCTGTTTTTGCTATCGTAGATACTAATGCTAATCCACAAATCATTGACTATCCTATACCAGCTAATGATGATGCTGCTAAATCTATACAAACAATTTTAGAAAGTTTCGTAGAATCTATGAAAAAAGGTTACAATGATAGAATAGGTGCTATGGAAGAAGCAGAAAAAGAAGATGAAGAATTTAGCGAAGAAAAATTAAAAGAAAAGAAAATTAAAGTTATAGAAGCTTCTGTTGATGCAGAAGAAGAAGGAAAAGGAAATAAACAACGTAGAACAAGAAAAAAGGAATAATTATATGGCAAACATAAGTGCAAAAGATGTTTATAAACTTCGTGATCTCACTGGACTAGGTGTGATGGATTGTAAAAAAGCTTTAGAAGAAGCCGAAGGTGATTTCGATAAAGCTATAGAAATTTTAAGAAAAAAAGGCCAAAAAGTTGCTAGTAATAGAGCAGATAGATCTGCCAATGAAGGTATAGTAATAACTAAAATATCTGATGATAAATCTTTTGGTATTATCATGATGCTCAATTGTGAAACAGATTTCGTTTCTAAAAATGAAGAATTTGTGAATCTAGCTAATGATATTTCAAATATAGCTTTACAAAATAAAATAAAATCATTAGAAGATCTTTTGAAAGCAACTATTAACGACTTTACTGTTGAGCAAAGTATTAATAACTACATGGGAAAATGTGGCGAAAAAATTCAAATTTCCCATTATCAATATATTGAAGCTCCTGTAGTAATCGGTTATAATCACCATAATGGTCGCGTAGGTGCTCTAATCGGATTATCTAAATCTTCAGAAAAAGCTCAAGAGCTTGGTCATAATTTAGCTATGCAAATAGCTGCTATGAATCCAATAGCTATTGACAAAACTGATGTTTCTCAAGATGTTATAGATAAAGAGTTAGATGTAGCTAGAGAATTAGCTAGAAAAGAAGGTAAACCAGAAGATCTAATTGAAAAAATCGCTCAAGGTAGATTAAATAAATTTTACCAGGAAAGTACTCTGCTCAACCAAGAATACATAATGGAAAATGATAAAAACGTTAATGATTATATGAAATCTATTGATCCTGAAATTAAAGTTACTGAATTTTATAGATTTGCTCTAGGATCGTAAACTAATCAACTATTTTTTCATAATAAAAAAATTTTTTTTCATTAAGAGCCTCATTTTTGAGGCTCTTTTTGTTTATTTAAATATTACCATTATTGAATTGTTGCTTTTAAATAAAATTTCCTCATAATTTTTGATATAAAAACAAACTATAAAGCTTTATTTATAAATATGAATGATAGTTTTAAGTTTAACATAGTTAAAAAATTTGATTCAACTATTAACAATAAAAATATTTTATACTCAATAGATTTTCAACTCATAAACAGTAAATAAAAAATTATTTTTATAAATGTTTAAAATAATTAATGATATAAGATTTTAATTAAATTACTTTTAATACATTTCAAATTTTAGCTTATAAACAAAATGAATAAAATTAAAAATTTTAGAAAATATTTCTATTAAAGGTCTATAAATAAAGAATTTAAAAATGATAAAATTACTTAATAAATATCATTACTTAATTTAAACAATAAATAAATTATATTATAAAGCATTTAATAACAGATAGATACAAAATATTTTAAAAGTTTTAATATAAATCATTTTGATTAACAAATGCAATTTAAAAAAGATGCACATCATATCGCTAGACAATATTTTTCTTTGATTTTTCTTTGCGTGGTTGACAAATAAAAGTAAATTAGATATAAAATGATATCAAAAAAACTTCAATAATTATATCTAACAAAATTAATGTTTAATGTACAGCGCCAAAGAACTAGACAAAGAGACAAGCTATACATATTTTACATTGAGCATTTATGATTTATATATTATTTAGTCGTCCCCTAAAAAGTCAATTTGAATATTTTATTTTAAAAAAGGTTCTATAACGTTTTATATGGGTAAAGATTAAAAAAAAGTACTTTTATAATAATGAATTATTATTGGCTAGCTAAATATTAACCCACTCAAAACGTTATAGAACCTAAATATTTTTATTCATTAGTTTGATTTTGAGTTTTGCACATAATGAAACTTTAGTTTATTAAATTTCTTTTTATTTCTTAAAAAATAATCGATAAGTATTGATCTAGGATATAAAAATTTAATAGTTTCTGGATTAATTTTAGGATCGTAATATTTTTTTAAATTATCAAAATCTTTATATGCAAGTGAAATAGCTTTAATATTAGAAAATTTGCCTGTAATAAAATAAAATAAAATCATTAAATATTCGATTAAATGTCTTATTTTATATACTTTTCTGAAAATATAAGGAGGAAGGTTTTTATACAGCATTAAATAATTATTTCTAATATTCAAAAATAGTTTTTTAGGATCATTATATTGCAAACTGGCACCACCTAAATGATAAATTTTACTTTGAGGAATACAAGCTAATTTATAGCCGAGATGTTGTATACGCCAGCATAAATCTATTTCTTCCATATGAGCAAAAAAACGTTCATCAAAGCCCCCCAGTTGAATATAAATAGAAGACCTTATCACAAAACAAGCACCCGAGGCCCAAAATATATCAATTATATCATCATATTGCCCTGTATCTTTTTCTATGGTATTAAATATGCGTCCTCTACAAAATGGATAACCCCATTTATCCACATAACCACCAGCAGCACCAGCATACTCGAAATATTCTGGATTGTTGAAACTAAGTATTTTAGGTTGTAAAGCTGCATAATCCTTATTTTTTTCTAAAAAATCTATCAAAGGCTCACACCAGTTATTGGAAACTGCCACATCAGAATTCAATAGAATATAATAATCACTCTCTATTTGTTTTAGCCCTTCATTATATCCTTTAGCAAAGCCATAATTTTCATTCAGGGTAATTAATTTTATGTCATCTGGATAATTTTTTTGTAACCAATCTATGCTTTCATCAGTAGAGCCGTTATCTATTACATAAATTTGATAATTACAAGAGTTGTATTTAACGAGAATAGGTATAAATTTTTGAAGGAGAGATATTCCATTCCAATTAAGTATTACTACAGAAACTAAAGGCATCATTATCGTGGATTATCGAAATAGTCATTCACTTTACTACCCCAGCCGAATTCTGGATTGTCTTCTTCTGGATTACCAGAAGAATAAATTTTTCGTGCCAATCTTTGCCTCCAATTAGGATTTCTATATTCGCCTCTCACATCACTATGCAATAATTCGTAATTATTATATGTCAGCGAAGGGTTATAAAAAACAAATTTTTTGTTAAACTCACCATTTACTTCGTGATAATGCCAAATTTCATAAGGGAAAGCATTGGGTTCATTTTCATTCTGAACAATGGTATTTGGTCCCCCATATTGCAAATATACTCTACCACGATCTGTCATATATCCTTTTCTAATCTGTGTACTATATTTTTGATTTACAGTATCTATCTTTTTTAAATAATTTTGCCAAGCATTTTCAGGATTTTGAGGATCTTTATTTACCCAGTAAGTATATATAAATTGTTTTATTTCATTTGTATCTGTCGATTTAATATATTTTTTTATTAATTCTACCTCTACAGAGCTACTAATGGGAGTTAATATTCTCAAGAATTCATGTAAGGAGTCTAGATTTTTTACTTTTGCTAAATAATTATAATCTTGTTTAGCTATTTGATATGGCAAAATAGAAGGATGATCTACATATATGGGTAGCTGCACTTGAGCTACAGTAATGCCACTTGTATTTATTGCCTCACTAACTAAAGCATAATTGCCAGAAGGCAATTTAGAAATATTAAAATTACCGATAAATCCTATAAAATTTTCGACATTCATTTTTTTAGTAAAATAATATTTTTCTAAAATTTGTCTATTATTCATATCTTCTAAATAAATGCACAAAAGGAATTGTTTATTTGTGTCGAAATTTTTAAAATTATAAATTTCGAAATAAAAATATAATAATGAATCATTTTCTTCGAAAATATTTATTGGCCTATATTTTAATTGATAACCACCCTTAGTGAATTCGTCATTATCATTTTGAGCTATAGAATATCCATCGAGCAACTGTATACCAGAATAAGCAATTGTATCAAATCTAGGAATGTAAAATTTAGTATTAAAATTAGATTTTCTAAGTGTATCAAATTCATCTCTCATCGAGAGCTCTAAATTGTAAATACCTGGCTTTAAATTAAATGAAAATAAATGAGAAAATACGTTATTAAACATATTGACACTATCTTTAGGAATAATCAGATGCAATTTAGCAAAATCTGCAATATTATTAGAACTATCTTTTATAAGTAATAAAATAGAAACCTTAGCATGTTCATAAGGGAAGACCGTATCAGTAGAAAAACTTAAATTATTAGGCAAAATGGAAAGATAAAACTCTATATAAGGTCCATTATCAGATGAATAATAATTATTATAATTTAAAAATGCTTTAATTTGCTTATTTGAACTTTCTTGAGAAAATAAAATTATTGATAAGGATATCAATAAAATAAAAAATATTGTCTTTTTCATTATTTAATTGATTTATAAATAAAAAAATTATTTATAAAATTACAAAATTTTTTTAATATAATATTAATAAGAAAATAGGTTGTATTACAGATTAATGCTATCAACTAAACATTGTTTAATATTATCATTAATTTGTTCAATGTAAATTTTAGAATTTTTTAAAACGTTAAAATTTGATTTATCATAATATGTAATGGTAACCAAAGATAGATTATATGTAAGATCAGTATTAAAAGATTCCTTGAGTTTATTTATTAAAATTGGCAATTTTGCAATATCATTATTAATGCAAATATAAAAGTTAAAAGCATCTAATTGCATAAGGTTTATTCTAATATTTAAATCTGCGAAAGTATAAAATATTAAAGATAAATCATTTTCATTGAGGGACAGCAAATTTTTAGGAGCAATGGAAATGAGTACTTGATCACTTTTAATTATTAAAGAAGGGATATGCTCATCATCGGAAGAGATATCATCTATTAGAGTGCCATCAAGAGTAGGATTATAAAAATCTTTAACAAACAATTTTATTTTTTTACTTTGTAAAGGTTTAATAGTTTTAGGATGCAAGACAGTAGCACCATAATAAGCCAAAGTAAAAGCTTCTTTATAATCTATATGATGCAATAGAACTGCATTTTTGAAAAGTTTAGGATTAGCATTAAAAATTCCTGGGACATCTTTCCAAATAGTGACGGCTTTAGCATCTAAACAATTAGCAAAAATAGCTGCTGAAAAATCGCTCCCTTCTCGTCCCAGAGTGGAAACATAACCATCAATAGATCTCCCAATGAAACCTTGAGTTAAAAAAAGATTATTATTTTGTAATAAAGGTTTAACTTTTTCATCAATCATTTTATTTGTCAAATCCCAATTAATGATAGCATCTTTATGCTGTGTATCGGTGATAATAATATCGCGAGCATCTAACAAGACATTTAGAATATGAAAAGAGTCAAAAATATAATGTAAAATAGTAGTAGATAAAATTTCACCATAGCTAATAGTAGCATCATAATGAATATCATATTCCCAATTTTTATAATTATACAAAGCATGTTCTAATTGTTGGAAATATTGATTAATATCACTAAAAACAGGATGACCTAAATTATTAAAAAAATAAGAAGCAATATTTTCATGAAATTTTTTTAGATTTAATAAATCATTGCTAAAATCTTGATTATTCCTAGCTAAAAGGAGTATATTTTCGAGAGCATTAGTAGTTTTAGCAAAAGCAGAAATCACAATAAGAGTAGGTTCATTATTAAAATAATTAACTATCTTGATAGCTTGTTCAATGGTATAAGGATCAATTAAGCTACCACCGCCGAATTTATGGATTTGCATTTTTTAGTACAAAGGTAAGGGGAAAAAATGAGAGGGGAAAGTAAAAGATTAATCTTTTAAAATCAATATTGGATTTAATCTCAACTCCCTATACACAAAC
The DNA here is from genome assembly GCA_018432645.1 of Bacteroidales bacterium. Classification (GTDB taxonomy): domain Bacteria; phylum Bacteroidota; class Bacteroidia; order Bacteroidales; family DTU049; genus DTU049. Next base: position 7,916 of record JAHDSP010000493.1, read on the forward strand.
CAGGCTTGCCGATCCGATGAAGCTAAATTCAGCATCCTGCCTACATCTTCTATTAATTTCTTTAACAAATATTTGTGCTTTATTATATACCACATTATGTAGCTTTGCAGGTATTTAGTAGCTACACCTCTGAATTTATAGTTTATCCAATTCACAAATATGCCTGTATGCTTCTCTATGGCTGTCAATCCATACAA
>JAHDSP010000459.1 GCA_018432645.1 Bacteroidales bacterium
CAAATTAATACTAACAAAATAGAATTGTTGAGTACTATTAATTATAATAAGGTAGATTTTCAAATAAAAATTCCTAATGCACAGGTGTATTATCCTATGAGCACTGATATACAAGGATTCATTGATTTCAAAGAAAAAAATAATTTGTCTTTATATTTTTATCCTAGCTCTATAACTATAGCAGATTCTGTTTGGTATATTTTAGAACCATCAGCCATTACTTATCACGATAATGATTTAAATATTTCAAATTTCGAATTAGCTACTAATACTCAGAGTATAAAAGTAAATGGAATTTACAGTAAAACATCAGAAGCCCCATTAACTGTAGTTTTAAAAAATATCGAAATGTCTCAAATTAATAATTTCGTTAGTGATTTTCAATATAATATTGGTGGCTATATAGATGGTAAAGTAGAGCTAAGCAAATTTAATCAAAAAATGCCAAATTTACTTGCTAATATAAATCTAAGTGATTTAAGCTTTGATGGGAAACGAATTGGGGATTTAGAATTTACTAGCAAATGGGACACAATAAAAAAAGGTATTAAAACAGACTTGGTTTTGAAAGATATAGGTACACAAGGCGTCAGAATGCCACTAAAAGCTAATGGTTATATTTATCCTACTGGAACAAATAATATGGATTTAAATATAGATTTTAGTAATTTTAATTTATCTTTTATAGAACCTCTGATGTCTGAATATGTATCAAATATAAGTGGCTATGTTCAAGGGAATATAAATGTTTATGGTAGCTTCTCAGCTCCCCAAATGAAAGGAGAAATAGAACTAATACGTACTAGATTAAAAATTAATTATACTAATGTAGCTTATACTTTTACTACAAATGTCAAAATTAATCCCAACGAAATAAGAATAGATTCTATAGTACTAAATGATCCCGAGGCTAATACTGCAAGTGGATACTTTGTGATGAATTATAAAAATTTCTCTGATTTTAACATGGATACTAGGTTAACATTTAATAAATTTTTAGCTGTAGATGCTCCACCAAATCAGAATGAATATTTCTATGGTAGAGGCTTAGTAAGTGGGACAATTAGATTGCAAGGACAAATAAATTCAATGAAAATCGATGGTAACGTCAGCACCGAATCAGGTACTAGACTATATATACCTATTTCTTCAACTAGTGTAGTAGAGCAAAGTAATTTTATTAATTTCGTAAATCCCAAAGATACTATTACTGACACATTACAAATACAACCAAGGAGACAATTAACTTCGGATAATACAACAATTTCTATGAATCTAAGAGTATCACCTAGCCCTGATACAGAAATAAATATAGAATTTGATCCTAGAATTGGTGACAAAATAATGGTAAAAGCAAATGGTGATATACAATTAACTATGGATGCTGATGGCAATCTAAATCTTTTAGGAGACGTGGTAATAGTAGATGGATACTACAATTTGACAATGCAAAATATTATAAATAAAAAATTTAATATCGATCCAGGAAGTGTCATCAAATGGCGTGGTAATGTAATGAATGGAGAAATGGATTTAACAGCTAGGAATAATGTTCGTACATCTTTATATCCACTTGTGGGACATCTTGACTCTTCCGAAGTTTATAGACAAAAATATTTAGTTAGTGTGCTTTTGCATATCACTGGGAATTTCATGTCTCCAGAAATTAAATTTGATATTGAATTACCTGAAGCTGATGAAGAAACTAAAAATTTAGTAAAAAATGTATTGAGAACAGATCAAGATGTCATGCAAGAGGTTTTTGCTCTATTACTTTTTAATTCTTTCATTTCTCCTACAGGTATGCGCGGCTTAGATATAGGAAGCGGTATAGGTAATACATCTTTCGAAATGCTATCTAATCAATTCAGCAACTGGCTTTCTCAGATAACTGGTGATGTGAATGTAGGCTTTGTTTACAGTCCTACAGAGACACAAGTAAGTCTGTCTACTCAACTTTTAGATGGTAAATTACAAATTTCTAGTAATATTGGTGTAAGTAACAACAATACTTCTGCTACTCAATCTTCATCAAATTTTGTCGGCGATTTTGATTTATCATATCGATTTAGTGATAATCTGAAACTTAGACTTTTTAATAAAACTAATCCCTACGATCAGCTCATTTATTATGGACAATATACACAGGGTATAGGTATTTCATATAACTATAGCTTTGATAGAATAAAAGAAATGTGGA
>JAHDSP010000318.1 GCA_018432645.1 Bacteroidales bacterium
AATACCATGCTTTTATCTACATTATATAAATACATTTCAGTATTTGCAGGTAAATGAAATTGATCAAAAGTGAAATTAAGAGTGAGTGCACCGTCAGATTTAAATGTCATTAGCCATATCTTTTTCCCATTTATTATTGTATCAAAAGCTTGATCAATAATATCTATATCTACATAAACATTTTGCCCAAATCTCCATGGCCTATCTTTATATTTATCTACTATGGCATCCTCCATCTTCAAGGCTTCTACATCTATACTTGGAAGTGTGTAAATGTTAGTTTTACTTACCTTAGCTTCCAAGCTAGCTGGTGTCCCGGGGTAACTAATCTGACTATAAGAAATCAAACTTGTTAAAAATAAAATAAAAAATACTGTTTTTTTCATCTGTAAAAATTTTTATAAAATTATAATTTTTTTTAAGAATAAAAAAATTTTTTTATTAAAAAAATTTATGTAATTTTGCAAACGCAAAAGGGCCCATAGCTCAGTTGGTTAGAGCAACTGACTCATAATCAGTAGGTCCCAGGTTCAAGTCCTGGTGGGCCCACTTATATTAAATCAGTTATTCCAAACTAAAAATTAGGTTCTTTAACGTTTATTTAGGTTAATTATTTTACTGTACAATTATTGTTATTAATCCACAAATGCACACAAATGAGAAAGTCTGAACTGGGATTTATTGGATTAGTGGTATGATGGGATAAAAATAAGATTTTTTTTATAAAAAAAATAACTACCGCCAAAGGCGATTTAGTTCAACGGCTGGCTATAAATACTGGAGGGCAATTTACCCTCTAATTTTCCAAGATGCATTAACTGTAAAATTACCGAAAATCTTTCAGGAAAGCTACTGCCTGCCCGCTTAGATTTATAGCATGTTAGCTAACGTAAATCATTCACTATAATTGTTTTTTGATCTTTTTGACAAAGATAATCCATATATAAATTCTAAACCTATATAATTAATGTTTTGTGATACCTGCCCTCTACTTTCATACGGTAAATTTTGAAACTCATAATAACCAATACCTATTTTTGAAAATGAATAATGTAAAACCGCATTTAGTTGAATGGTGTTTTGGTTTTTTGTTACTTTTATTAATCCTGCTTTTAGAAAGTAACTCACTAAATTCTTTTTTGTATCAACCAATTTAAAATCAAATAACCTTGCTTCTGTTGTGTCATCAATAACATAAGTTTCTCCGACAGTAATTTGGTATGGGTATGCAACGACTCTATTTAATTTTATTCCCGCTTCAATACTATAATATTTATTTTCATCTCTTTCAATAAGTTTTTGAATAGATAAAGGAAACACCCACATAAATTGAACATATTCATAATGTTTAATATTCCCTAAATATTCATAATTATCTTTATAAATACTTGTTCTAAAAATGCTATTATCGGGGGCTTTAAAGTAGTAATTAATATAATAAGGTGCAAGCCCCAAACCTGCCCCTATGTTTATCCCAATATCATTTTTTATTTGATGATAATATGAGATAACTGCTTCGCCACTGAACACAGGCTTTGATTTTAATAATTTTTCGCCCCAATGAATTACAGTTAAGTTATCATACAAAACAGGAGATAGTGAAAATCTAATTTGGTCTTTAAAGGTTAATTTAGATTTATTAAAATCCTGCCCGTAACCAAGCTTAACAATTAACAAGAACAACAATATTGTTGCTCCTGTATTTGATAATAGTTTTTTCATAGTATTACCACGTTAATGATGTACTATATGAAATACCACCACCATAAAATTGAGCTTTTACCCAATTAGGTCTAGTTTTTGTTAAAACTGTAATTTTATGTTCAACATGTTTTGCATTTGCATAAGCATATACTCCATTTTCAGTATTAAATGTAACATACGTATCACATTCGCCGTCTGCACCAGAAATATCACCATAAACTCTTGCCCAACAATTGGTTCTATATTTTTCCCAACGGTTGTTTTTCTTTTTAAAATTATCAACTTTTGCCGCAACACGTCTTGTCCATGGATATGTCCAATGACTTACTACCCATTTTATTCTATATTTATCTGATCCCTCATAATTCGAATTCCTTTTATTAGAATTACAATCACTTGCTTTACATTCATTACAATTAGAATCATCGCCTACAAAGATTACATTCTTTGGTAAATTTAAATTATTTGAATTTCCACCATCTAAAACCGATAATGTTTTTAAATCACCATCAATTATTTCAAAGTATCCTTCTTCTGTAAGTTTATAGATAGAATTTCCTATTTGTACTTCTCCGTCAGCATTTAGTATGGTTCTAACCTCATCTTCCATTACAAAATGGTTGTTCGGGTCATTTTCAAAATCTAATTCTTCTTGATTTAACCATTGTTCTTCTTCAATAGCAATTTTCTTATGTAATGAATTGAATCCTAATGTATTCTCAAAAACAAACAATGGTTGTTCTTCACTAAACCCAATTTCCTTTTCTTTGTCATTTAATGCTTCCTCTTCTAATTCGCTGTAATACTCAACAAAAGCATTATCTAATTCTTTTGTTTGTCTTTCCAATTCAGCTAAGGTTACATTAAAAGTTCGCATATCTTGAAAAACTAGAATTTGGTCACTTCCGTTTGTTCCCATAAACCCTTTTGATTCAGTTTTAATTCCTGAATAATTAATTTTTGATTTTACATCATATTGAAATTCAGTCAAATTTTTAGGATTGAGCAACATTTCATTTTGACATGATACAAACCCAATTAATACAATAGCTAAACCGATAGCATAAAATTTAATTTTTTTCATTTTTTCACTTTTTAAATTTTCTCCTACTCATATGGCTTTTCTGATTACGCCCCATTTTTTTAAGTGGTTTCTGGTCTCCACTTGATGAAAATTTTTTATTAGAAAATTGTATATTTTCTATATTAGCTTAATAATATTCATGGTGGACTATTTTTTACCATGAGAATAATATAAAAATTATCAATACACATATATGTAATTTGTTATAAAATTATTTTTAATAGTATAAATGCTTAACCCATCATAAAACATCATATAATTAATATATATTGACATGCAAAATTACAAAAAAAATTGAAATAAACTGATTTTTTTAAATTATTTTTTTTTAATATTTACCCATATAAAACCTTATTGAGCCTTATATTTTATCAAAAGTAAAATGAATGAAATTTCAATTTTTTTTGAGATAACTCTATAGTAGGCATAGGTGTTTTGATGTATTTAAGTGGATAAAAGATATATTTCCATTTTCCTATAATAGTTTGATTTATAATCTTCCACCAGTATATATCTATAGAAAAATAAAATTGCCTATAAGGCACTATGTCAGGCATTACGATGTCTTGTTCATAGGAATTTCCATAAATCATCGCTTCAGCTCCATATCCAAATGAAAACATTAAAAAATCTGGAAAATCATTATCTATTTTGCTAATCGGTATGGATATCCAATAAGTTTGTCCATTGTAATCTTTTAATATTTGTTGCCCAAAATTATTTCCTAATAATTCTGGTCTTTGATTTGCCCATTTTGTTTGATGAAAAGAAAATTTTAATTGCACATCATCATGTAAAAGTGTAGCTGCCATTATACCTGCTACATCTAATAATATATCATTAATAGAAAATCCCCATCCTTCACTAAAACCATCCATTACTTCTATGCTAGCTAAATATGTGAATGTTATTATAGGTGAAGCTATTCTGCTTTTAGTACAATTTTTTAATAAGTCAGTATTAAGATTTGTTAAAGAATAAGCAGAGAAGAAATGTCCGACTTTGTCCATTTCAAGCCATTCTCTACTATCATCAAAAAAATGAAATTTTCCTGAATTATATTGATAATACCAACTATAATAAGTATAAACACTTATACCTACATAGGTACTACTTAGCAGGGTAATAGATCTATTTTGGCAATCATATTCATTTATATTTGATTGTGATAGCAAAAAACCATTATTTGCATACAAAAAAAGAAGAAGAAGTATAATCTTTTTAAAATTATAAAACATTGACATTGATATATGCAAAGATAATAAAGTAAAAAAAATTTGCATTAATTTATTTTGTCATTGATAATCTTTTTTAAAAAACAATTTTTAAAACATATAAAATAGATAGTGCTTCATTATTCATAAAGAAAAAATACTATAACTTGTGTCAAAAAAACCCTAATAATATAATGATTAGTTAAAAAAAATTAAGAAATTAATATACATAAAAATATTCAAAGGAATTTATTTCGGTTATGGTTTTAATTTAAATATTGATATATAAAGAGAGTGGGGGAGGGAGGGGGAAAATTACATTTATGTTAGTTTTTCCCTATGCTTTAATCTCAACCTCATATATACATACCACGCCTCCCAGTCTGACGCTGCTAAATTAAGCATTCTACCTATGTCTTCTATCACTCTGCTCAATAAATATTTATGCTTTACTACATACCACATTATATAG
>JAHDSP010000086.1 GCA_018432645.1 Bacteroidales bacterium
AAGATTGCTCTGCCTGACGAAGCCCTCTATCGTGAGATTATGCTCTCCCTTGGTTATCCAAAAAACAAAGTGCAGTTTTTGGAATTGGCACTTCTTTTACCATACAAAGAAATTCAAAAATTAAAAACACAACCACTTATTGAAAAAGCTTTATTATACCGTGCAGGTTTTATTCAAGATGCTCACGGTTTGCCAGAAGATTTTGATACATCATTAAAACTTGATAAATCATATTGGATATTTCAATCAATTCGCCCTGCAAATTTTCCGAATAAAAGAATAGAAGGTATTTCTTATTTATTATCAGAAACAATAGAGAAAGGGATATACATTTATTTCAAAGAACAAATAGAAAAGAATCATATTGAAGAATTGGATAAATTATCAGCAAAAAAAACAGTAGAAAAAATAATGTCATTTGAAGGTATCGGAATTAGTAGAAAAAGAGAGATGTTTTTTAATATTATATTCCCATTTTTTCTATCTGACGAATCATTTTCAGCATATCATAATTTTTTGTTGAGAATTTTTGAAATTCATCCACCTCTAGAGCAAAACGCTACAATAAGGAAATTTTATCAGATATGCACCACTGCTCATAATAGCGAAGAAATAACAATTTCGAACACAAAAGAATATTTTGGTGCAATTAAATATGTTAATAAATTGTAGGGGCAATTCGTGAATTGCCTTAATGTAATATTTGTATTGTCACTTTCAAAATAAACAATTAGATTAACAGATTTTGTTCACTTGTTTAATAATTTCATTATCTACTATAGAAAAATAATCGTTTCATTCATATAAGTAGTATTAGAATTTAAACCTTCAGCGTTTGCAATGGCTGAAGTTAGAACTATAGATAGAAGTTAGAACTATAGATATCAGAATAATAAATGTTCTAATAATATTAATTTTTTAGAGATTCGATTTTTGTTTTTGCTTCATTAAATGCGGATTCAATCGTTGATACATCATTTATAAAAACAGTATTTCCTGAACCATACTTTTCTAAAACCAGGTACCATTGAAGTTTTCCATTACTAACATAATAACCTACTTGAAACCCATCATCAGTCACAAATTTATTTTCCAAGTAGTCTGGATTTGATGATTTGTCAGATTCAGACTCTGTTTTTAAGGTCTGTATTGCTTTAATCACTTCAACTAAATCTTCATATGCAATTGAAGCAGTCTTTGTATCATACTTACCTTCGTAAGAGATTTGGTAAAAATAACCAATATCACCACCACTCATTAATTTTCTAACCTTTGTTTCAGCTACACCACCATAGGTTAAATTTAAATTAGGCAAATAATAATCAACAAACTTGATTATTACTCCAGTTTTAGAAGCAAAGGCATCCATTTTTGTATTTGCTTCTTTTGCATTTTGTCCAAAAATGACTATTGTTAAAAATAATAGTCCTGATACTAAAAATAGCTTTTTCATAATTTTTTTGTCAGTGATTATAGTGCTGACTCCGCACTTTTAAATTATTAATTATTTGTCATTTTAGTATTGTCGTCTCTTTCGTTAGTTTATGACGTCTTATTTACGCAATAAATATAAAACATTCGGCTCTATTTTAAAATAGTGTTGTCAAAAAAATTAGGTTGAAAAAATATTAGCAACATTAGTAATTTTAAAATTCCAAAATTGAGATTTCCAATGTCTAGCAGTAGGGCATCTATATGTTCTATTAGATTTAGTTTTTAT
>JAHDSP010000071.1 GCA_018432645.1 Bacteroidales bacterium
ACTAAATGGATATATTCAAAGTTTAGAGGAGTTGCAACCAAATACCTGCAAAACTACATTATGTGGTATGTAGCGATAGGTAAATACCTATCAGGAGGCGTCATTAGTAATACTGGCAGAATGCTTAACCTCGCATCATCGGATAGATTTGCCTGGTATGAATATTTTAGAGTAAGTAAAATATCATATATTGTTTGAAACATTTGAAAAATGTTCGTCATCTTCCACTATATATTTTTTCTCATTTAACTTTTTTTTCGTATCTTTGCATTACCGATTTTTTGTCGGGGCCGGATTGGTTTCGACAGCAGCGACAGTGGGATAGTTTGCATGTCGAGGATGGAGTGTTACCTCGTTAATCATCATTCCAATCGAATAAATGGCAACAATTATTCTGTTGCATTAGCTGCTTAATCCGAATTGATTAAGTGCTAATTGCCTCCCCAATAGCTTTACTCAGTGGCGACTGGGATCAGGTATCATAAATACTGAGTCCATTAAAAGAGTGGCTACAATCTTTTAATGGTATTTTGTAGCTCTGGAAATTAATGGGTGCTTATCCTCTAATTAATTTCCAAGATTTAATAGATAAGCTAAGCATGTAGATAACTATTTTGCTGGCTGCTTGGACGAGGGTTCGACTCCCTCCGGCTCCACTTATTAATTTTTCTCTTTTTTTATTGTTTTATTATATGCTCTGATAAATGTTTTATAATAATTATCATTTGGTACATATCTACTATAGTCTGTGGCTATACCTGTTTTAATGTCTGATCTCGCAAAGTCTTTACCTAGTTTGGTTTGTACGTTCTTTATATATCGAGGATTATAATTTCTGTTTTTTAATATTTTTATGATTTCTAAACCTTCATTTAGATAGCCACCATTTGCAAATTGATTGGATAGCTTCACTAGTGAGTCACTCTGCATTGTTGAGAAAAATATAAGCCTACTGTTAGATAAATCATTTTTGTTTTTTAGACTGTCTGGTAGTGCATTATATTTAAATTTTAATTTCTGATATTGGATGTATATTGTATCTGTAGCCATTTTATACGTTGCTTGCCAACTGTCCATTGAATGTTTAAAACTTATTTGTAGTTCTATTGATTTTTCTAAATTCACTAAATCTAATGGATCTATTTCGCATAGAGTGTTTAACCAAATATTTTTTGCTTTTATGATAAAATCTTTTGCTTGATAGAGACTATCTAGATTGTAATAGTATTTAGCTATTGCTAGATCTTTTTGAAATCTATTTTTTACTCCTTCACATGTATCTACTTTAATTTTATTTTTGTATTGCTCATAAATAAATTGTGGACAATGAGCTAAACTATTTAAATAGATAAATGAATCTTCTTTTAAATTTATATATTCTGAATTAGCTATTTTTTCTAGGTAATTGCATATAGTTGTTTTAGATAATGATTTTAATGTATCAGGTAGTGTATTACTCGTTATTTCAGAAAGATATAGTAGATTTATTGCATCTGATAAATTTGGTGATAAATATGAAATCTTAATGCTTTTGTGCCTTCTGCTACCAATTATTTCTTTTTGAGCATATTTATCAATTAGTTCTTTTAAAATAACATTTTGATATTTAATATAACAATTTGATAATTTATTTGTTTGTGGGTTAATATTAAATTCATTTTTTAAAGTTTCTAAATATTCATATGATTTTTTTATTTTTTTATTATCTACATTTATTCTATAATTGCTGCATTTAGTAATTATATTTTCAGTTAATTTATTTAAACTTTCATTTTTATAAATTACTAATAATGCAGAATCCTGAGCAAAAATAGGATTTTTATATAGTGTATCTATCATGATAATTTGTTCTACTGCCTCATCCCAGGCTTCTCTTTCTAATAAATCTTCAATTCCTTTTGCTAATATTTGTAAAAAATCATTCTTTTTTTCTTCTAAAATATTATTTACCGAGATATATTTACTATTTTTACTAGCAAAATTTTGAGCTTCTAATAATATATGCAAAGCAATATTATTGAATCCTTTTTCTATAGATTTATCATATATTGTTATGAAATTTTCGAATAATTTATAATAATTTTCGGTTAAATAAATATCTAATTGCTCAGTTTTGCTATATGATAACCCATCATTGATTAATTTTAATTGTTCTAAAATATTTATCGCATTGTTGTATTCTTCTTTTGTGAATAAGTAATCTATCTCTTCTATACTTACATTCCACACAGTGTCTATTGTAGCTTGTAAATATTCAGGCAAATCGGCATATTTTATATTCTTAAATTTATTAAT
>JAHDSP010000307.1 GCA_018432645.1 Bacteroidales bacterium
GCCAAATTGTTTTCTTCTAATAATTTTACTAATTTATCAGTAATTATTTTAGCTTCATCTATATATTTTTTTACTTTTTCATTAGTATCTCTAAATAATTTTTCATCAAAATTATCACCGAAACGTTTTTTAGCTTTTTCTACTTCTTTTTCGGCTTTTTCATAAAGTTTATTGATATAATCTTCTACTAATTGATCAGCTTTGTATCTGATCTTGCTATCTTTGTTGTCTATTAATGGATCATTGAATGCATCTACGTGTCCGCTAGCTTTCCATACTTTAGGATGCATCAATATAGCAGCATCTATTCCAACAATATTTTCGTGATACTGAACCATGCTTCTCCACCAATATTGTTTTATATTATTTTTAAGCTCTACGCCATATTGTCCATAATCATATACAGCAGATAAACCGTCATAAATTTCTGAAGATGGGAATATGAAACCATATTCTTTGCAATGTGATACTAGCTTTTTGAATAGTTCATTATCTTGAGCCATAATATTTATTTTTTGCAAATTTCGTAGTTTTTTATTTATTAGCAATATTATTTATGAAATAGCTCTATAATAATAAGTCAATAAACATTAAGGGACTAACAAATATTGCTGGGTAGTATAGCAAATAATAAATTTTAATATAACTGGTGAACTAATATTTAATGGGATGGATATATCATTAATATTAGTAATATCATAATTGTATAAAATTTTACCATCTATTGAGTAAATAAAAAATGATTTATAATTATCACAATTTTCATTAATATGAATTGATAAAGTTTGTGAACTTCTATCATAATTGTATTCTAACCCTTTATCAATATTATAATAAATAGCATCAGTAGCTACTAAAGTTTGGCTACCATCATAATCGATCTCTTCTAAATAATAAGTATTCCATCCATTTACAGGATTGTAATCTGTTTCGATATATTCTTGTAGCTGATTACTGTTACCAAAAGCAGGAATATTTAAAATCGCATTTTGTGTATTTTTAGTATAATTATTACGATAAA
>JAHDSP010000123.1 GCA_018432645.1 Bacteroidales bacterium
AAAAAAATATGAATAGAATAGTTGTAATCACAGGAGCTAGTAGTGGAATCGGTGAAGCTACTGCAAAAAAATTTGCAAAAGATGGAGATAATTTAATTTTATTAGCTAGAAGGATAGACAAACTAGAACTGATAAAACAAGAAATTTTAGAAAAAAATGATGTAAATATTTTAGTAGGGAAGTTAGACGTTAGAAACAGAAATGAAGTTTTTAATTTTTTTAATAATTTAAAAGAAGAATGGCAGAACATTGACATTTTAGTAAATAATGCTGGGTTAGCTCTAGGCCTTTCACCGATATATGAAGGAGATATAGATGATTGGGAGATAATGGTACAGACTAATATTATGGGGTTACTATACGTGAGTAGAGCTGTATTACCTGGAATGATGCAAAGAAAAAGAGGCCTTGTAATAAATCTAGGTTCAATAGCAGGCAGAGAAGTATATGCAAATGGGAATGTATATTGTGCCACTAAACATGCTGTACATGCTATATCAGAAGCCATGAGAATAGATTTATTACCACACAACATAAAAGTTTCTAATGTGGCTCCTGGAGCAGTAAATACTGAATTTTCTACTGTCAGGTTTAAAGGAGATAAACATCGTGCAGAACAAGTATATGTTGGCTACAATCCTTTATATGCAGAAGATGTGGCTGATGCTATATTGTATGTAAGCAATTTACCAGATAATGTAAATGTAAATGATATACTGGTAATGTCTACTCAACAAGCTAATGCAACAATATTTAATAAAAAGTAAGATAGATTAGAGGGAACTAAAATTTCACAATAATACTATGGAATAAGGAGAAAAGTTCTTATTATTATTAATTGTTTAAAATAAGTAATGATATTATTAAATTAATTTTTCTTTATATAATTTAGTAATATTATGAAAAATTAAGAATTTATCTGATTTATAATGTTTAATATTATATTTCTTTTAAATTCTTATTATTACTAAACAAATTAAAAGTATAATCTAAATATTTATATCATTAATTGATTTAAACTTTTTTAAAAAATTATTTTATAAATCCTTTAGCCTGTTTTACATAAAAAAATTAAAATGTAATTTTGTAAAATTAAAAAACTATTATATGGAAATCAACAGTGAAAAAGTCGTAACACCTTACCCGGTGTCAATCATAATGGATAATTTTTCTGATATTAATAATCTGTCTAGATTGATCCAAAATAATCAAAATCAATTATCAGACATAAATGCCTCAGATCACATACAAGAGATTGTAATTATAGATAATCAGATAAAAATTACTACTGATCAAGGTTTGATATTTGTAGATCTTATAAAAACTGAACCTGATAAGATAACTTATAAATTAAATGTAAATAATTTAAAGAATTTCAATGAAATGTTTATAATCTTTAATGCAGATACGCAATCAAATACCTTATGGTTAACAATAAATGTAGATATCCCTTATGTTGTAGGATTAATGCTAAAACCAAAAATTAAAAACTTTATGGACGAGATTAATAAAAGATTGTCTGAAAGTATAACACTTTAGAAAATCCTTATGAAAATTATTCATTATTAGTCTTTTATGAACAAAATTGCCCAAAATAGATGGATTAAAACTATATTAATAGTTGTAGCATTCATAATCGTCATTGGTAGTCTATGGTATATGAATTCTATCATGACACAAATAGCTAAGTCTGAAAAAAAGAATGTGGAATTATGGGCAAAAACAATTCAGCAAAGAGCTAGTCTACTTAAAGAAACTCAAGATTTTTTGACTATGCTCGAAAATGAAGAACGTCAAAAAATGAATATTTGGGCAGAAGCCACAAAGAGGATAATTAATTCTACCAATGCAGATGATCTATCCTTCTATGCCACTATCATCAGTTCTAATAACTCCATACCTATTCTCATGGTAGATGAAAACAATAAAATATTATCTAGGAAAAATGTAGAACCACCATATGATACGATAACATATATTTCTCAAAATAATGCAAGTACTTTTTTTATTTATTCACCCATAGAAATTGATTTAGGTAAAACAAAACATTATCTTTATTATGCAGACTCTCGGTTAATAGAGAAATTTCATTTTATAATAAATGATATAGTTGATAAGTTTTTAAATGATATAGTAAAAAATAACATAAATATTCCAGTAATAGTAACTGATACTACAAAAACAAAGATATATGCATGTGGCAATATTGATACAGCATTAATATCGAATTCAGAAAATTTATATGAGTTAATAAATTCAATGGAATTTGAGAATCAACCACTAACAATCCTATTACCCAACGGAGAAAAACAATTAATATTCTATAAATCATCACAAGTAATAAGTAAAATGAGATGGTTTATACTCTTACAATTGGCTATTATATTGGCTTTTGTGATTGTAATAATATATTTTTCTAGAGCATTATATTTATCAGAGAAAGATTCAATATGGATTGGAATGGCTAAAGAAACAGCTCATCAAATGGGCACACCACTATCTTCGTTATTTGCATGGATATATTTATTAGAAAGTGAATATGGTAATAATGAGAATATAAATGAAATTAAGAAAGATTTAAATCGATTACAACGTGTAAGTGATAGATTTAATATAATAGGATCAAAACCGAAGTATTCAAAAGTTTCTCTAACTGAATTGCTAATGGAAATTCATGAATATTTTTTACATAGAATTCCATATAAAAAAATTGATTTTAAATTATACATTGAACCAGAAGAAGATATTATTTTAGAAGTAAATGCAGAATTGCTATCATGGGCAATAGAGAATATTGTAAAAAATGCATTAGATTCTTTGGATATATCAAAAGATAAACAGGAGGTAGAAATAAGATTGTCAGAAAATGAAAAATATGTATTCATTGATATAACTGATACTGGTAGAGGCATACCAAATAAAATTCAAAAATATATTTTCAAAGCTGGATTTTCGACTAAAGAGCATGGATGGGGACTAGGACTAGCATTAGCTAAACGCATAGTTGAGCAATATCATAGAGGTAAAATATATATTGTATTATCTACAGCTAATGGTACTAAGATAAGGATACAGCTAAGGAAAAGTAAGTAATGAGGAGTTATAGGTTTTATAGATAATGAACATTTTATAAATGTTTCAAATAGTATATGATATTTTACTCACTCTAAAATATTCATACCATGCAAATCTATTCGATGATGCGAGGTTAAGCATTCTGCCAGTATTACTAATGACGCCTCCTGATAGGTATTTACCTATCGCTACATACCACATAATGTAGTTTTGCAGGTATTTGGTTGCAACTCCTCTAAACTTTGAATATATCCATTTAGT
>JAHDSP010000361.1 GCA_018432645.1 Bacteroidales bacterium
AGATAAAATTTCAAAAGCTGTACCAGCATCCAGACCACGAGCTAACACTGTTTTTGAAATAACATCAGGATTTTCGAGCACTGCTTTATGACTTATTGCACTTCCTATGGCTGTTACAATTCCTTCGCCTACTCTAGCAATGATAGTTTCCTCACCTGCACCACCAACTAATTGTTTAATATTTGCTCTCACAGTAACGCGAGCAGTAACAATCAATTGTATTCCATCTTTTGCGACAGCAGCTATAGCAGGAGTAGTGATAACTTTAGGATTTACACTCATTTGCACAGCCTCGAAGACATCTCTACCAGCTAAATCAATAGCTGCTGCAGATTTGAAATCTAAAGGTATATTTGCTTTATCAGCAGATATTAATGCTTTCACTACAGAGTTTACTCTACCACCAGCTAGATAATGAGCCTCCAGTTGGTCTCTTGTTAACTGTAATCCAGCTTTTGTAGCAGTTATCATACTATTTACAATGACTTTAGGAGGTACTTTCCTCCATCTCATTAGAATTAATTGCAATAAATTTATTCTGACACCACTTAATAAGGCTGTAAACCATAAACCTATTGGCACAAAATACAATATTAACCATAATAGTATAAATATTACTACACCAATTATAACATTAGTGCCAGTATTCAGTAAAATATTATTCAATGTAAACATATATTTATGATTTAATGGGTTTTACAATAATTTTATTTCCTTCGATTTTTATTATTTCTACAGGAGTGTTAGGATCTATAACTTCAGAGAGAGAATGCACTTCTACTATTTTATCATCAAATCTAGCCTTACCAGAAGGTAAACATTTAGTTATAGTTTCTCCTTGCATTCCAATTTTCAAATAATCCGTATCTTCTTTGTTTAATTTAACATCTATTGAATCATTCAAAGCGACACGCTTCCAAGTTTTATCTCTAAAGAAAAAAAATAATCCTACAGCACAAACGATTAAAGATACTAATAGAGCAATCGTTCCATATAAATTACCATAATGATTATACATCAAAACTATACCGACAATAGTAGTTATACCGCCTATAGTACCCACAATGCCACCAGGCACGATGAGTTCAAGTAATAATAACAATAAGCCAGCTATTATAATAATAATTATAGTCGTTAAATTCATAAAAAAATATTATGCAAATATAAGAATTTATTTTTAATAAAAAATC
>JAHDSP010000023.1 GCA_018432645.1 Bacteroidales bacterium
AATCACGCTTATGATCCTTTGGCATAGCGAGGTATTCTTTGGAATTTTCTAGTAATTTTTCCATAATAAAAATTTTTTGACAAAAATAATAAAAAATAATTATATTATACATATAGTTAAGTATAACATAAATTATGTTTTATTACCCTTGCTCACACTTTGATAAAACCTTATTTCACCCACTAACAATCTTCATTACGTCTGCCTTACTTACACTCATTAACAACAACAAAACTCATGTCTTATGCAGCTTTAAAAAAAATCCTAAAAAATCAAGTTGATTTTGTTCCTTAAAATTATTCTTTTTAACTTCACCCACAATAAATGATATAGAACCAAAAAAATTATGTATTTCCCTGAAATTTCACATCATTATCCCTAATATTGTAAGTTTTGTGTTGATTTTTTCATAATATTTATCAGTTTATAACGTAGATTTCTTATAATTTTAATACTTTTGCATTCTTAAAAAATTTAAAAAATATAATGCATTTAAAAATTTTATTCATTTTTAATTTATTACTAATAAGTGCTTGGCTAACAGCACAAAACTATACTATATCAGGATATGTAAAAGATGCTAATAGTGGAGAGCAAATAATAGGTGCATATGTATATATCACAGATCCACTAAAAGGTACAACCACAAATCATTATGGTTTTTATTCACTTACTTTGCCTAAAGGCTCTTACACATTTGAAGTTTCAGCAGTAGGACATGAAAAATGGACTCAACAAATTACATTAGATAAAAACTATGAAATTAATATTGAACTAAAAGAAAAAACATACTTAATTGATCAAGTAGTTGTAACTGCTGAACGCTCTGATGCTAACATACATGATGCACAAATGGGTGTAGTGAAAATGCCCGTAGAAAGGATAAAAACAATTCCCGTTTTATTTGGTGAAGTAGATGTAATTAAAGCTATAGAACTAACTCCAGGAGTATTAACTGTAGGCGAGGGTAGTAGCACATATTATGTGCGAGGTGGTGGCCCAGATCAAAATTTAATTTTATTAGATGAGGCTCCAGTATATAATGCTAATCATCTCATGGGTTTTTTCTCTACATTTAATTCTGATGCTATTCAAAATTTAGAATTATATAAATCTGGAATACCCGCAAACTATGGTGGACGCATTTCATCTGTATTAGATATTTCGATGAAAGAAGGTAATATGCGAAAATATCAATTAGAAGGTGGACTAGGACTCATATCTAGTAGAATAGCTGTTCAAGGACCAATTAAAAAAGATACTGCATCTTTCATAATAAGTGCACGACGCACCTATGCAGATATTGTAATGAAACCATTTATGAAAACACCTTTAGGTTATTATTTTTATGACATTAATGCTAAAGCTAATTATATAATTTCTCCTAAAGATCGCATATTTATAAGTGGATATTTTGGGCGAGATGTATTTGACGTGAAAGTAGCTGATGATAATTTCTCTACAAATATTGATTGGGGTAATGCTACCCTAACTGCTAGGTGGAATCATCTATTTTC
>JAHDSP010000461.1 GCA_018432645.1 Bacteroidales bacterium
ATAAAAACTAAATCTAATAGAACATATAGATGCCCTACTGCTAGACATTGGAAATCTCAATTTTGGAATTTTAAAATTACTAATGTTGCTAATATTTTTTCAACCTAATTTTTTTGACAACACTATTTTAAAATAGAGCCGTTTTATTAAAATAATGTTAATTTTACAATAAATTATAAAAAATACATATGATTTAAAAAAATAAATTATTTTTGCAAGTTAAAAAAAATTAAAAAAATAATTATGAAAGAAAATTTGATAAGATTAGGAATTTTTTATGATGGTAATTATTTATTACATGTTAGCAATTATTATAACTATTTTCATGAAAGAAGAAGTAGAATCAGTATGCATGGACTACATAAATACATCAAATATTATGTATCGAGTATAGAAGATATAGATACTAAATATGTAACAATTATTCAGAGTCATTATTTCAAGTCTAGACTAAGTGTAAAAGAAGTTGGTAATAAGCAAAATCAATTATTCTTTGATAGACTGTTTGATGATGTTTTAATGATGGAGAATGTAGTAGCACATTATCATCCAGTGAGGAATATCCAAGGAATAAAAATGGAAAAAGAGATAGGGATGAATCTAGCTCTACATGCATATGAGATTGCGAGTAATAACAAAATAGACTTATTAGTTTTAGTAGCATGTGATGGAGATTATGTGTCGTTGATTAAAAAGATTAATGGATTGGGAATAAAAGTATTACTAGTATCATGGGATTTCGAATATACTGATGATCAAAATTATTTGAGAATGACTAAGACCTCACAAGATCTAATAGAAGAAGCCACATATCATTTAGCTTTGAATGAAATAATAGATGACCCAGCAAATAAAGGAAATACATTTATAGAAAGCTTATTTGTTTCTAAATTAGATCGTAGATATGACATTCCCCAATATTTTGATGAGGTAGTTAATGAAGATTTATCTACATTAGAAAGCGATAATCAAATGCATGAAAGCTCGATATTATCTCTTAAAAATGGTTATGGATTTATAAAATATCCTCCTAATAATTTATTTTTTCACTATCAGTCAGTACAAGATGCTGATTTCAATGAGTTACAAATAGGTGATGAAGTGCTCTTTGAAATTGCTAAAAAAGATAATGGTGAAGAGCTTGCAATTAATGTAAGGCCTAAAAAAACTAATTCAATTGAAAATTTAGAATTTTAAAAAAATATGGCACTATTTTAAAATAGTGTTGACTAAATTCAAGTAATTAATGCAACTTTTTCAGAGGAACTAAAAGATTATTTTACAAAATCAGAAATATATTAATTCATCAACTAGAACATCATTTTCATCATAAGGTATAGTTTCAAAAACTTGTTCTTCGAATGCAATGCCAATCGTATAAGCATTATGTAATTTAGTTAAAAATCTATCATAAAATCCTAATCCTCTACCTAATCTATGACCATTAACATCGAAGGCTAGACCTGGAACTATCACTAACTCTATTTTGTCTAATAAAGGATATTTAGGTCCTACTGGCTCCATTATACCATATTTATTAGCAAACATATGACTAGTACCTTTATAAAATACAGGTTCTATATCGAGATCTTTTACCCTGGGTAAGATAATTAATTTGTGTCTATCGGCCTCCATTATGAAATCATGAGAAGGTACTTCGTGATCAAATGACCAATAAGCCATTACTACTTCTGCAATTCTAAATTTTGGATGTCTAGAAATGGCAAACCATAAGTCATCAGCTTTTTTTTCTACTAAATCTTCATCTAAAGATTTCAAAATTTTTTTAACATATTCTCTGGCACTTTTTTTATCTTTGATATTTTTAGGTAATTTATTCATAATTAATGTTTTAAATTTTTATCACTAATGGTTTTGAGGATTTGATTTTCTAGTTTTTTTAATAATTGAAATTCTTCTAATAATTTTTGTTGTTCGTCTAAATCTGTAGTTTTGCCTAATAGCTCACATTTAACATTTTTTAATTTGCTTATTATTATTGCTTTGTACTCTAAAACAGCGGATTCTACTTCTTTATTAAATAAGTATTCATTATTTTCTATGGTACTAATTTCGATTTTAAATTTCTTTTTCCAATTATCACTGAGCTTAAATGTGTTTAATAATAAATCATAAATTAGACTTTGCTCATCAGGATTTAAAAGGCCTATGATATCATTTACATCAAGCTTATTATTAGATGTATATTGGTTAATGATTAATTGATAAATATTATTATAAAACACAAAACTAATATCATCTTTTTTAAGTTCATTGTAAATAAATTCCCAGGCAGGAATATTTATAGTGATTGGCAAATTATTAACATCTCTATCGTCGAAAGCTAATATTTTATTTCCAAAATGAAGTAGGATAAATAAGATTCGTTTTTCATGTTGAGCTATTTTATCATCAATTGAAGAGGGGATATAATTAGAAGATTTAAGATTAGATTTCTTTTTATTGATAGAAGAAGAATTGTTAATTTCTTTTTTTAATTTTCCTCTCAATATACGTTGAAATTCTTCTCTGAGAGTAAATTCATCAATATTAAATTTTTTAGAAATATAAATTAAATATTCAGCTTGAACTATAGGGTCAGATATGTGAGATAGAGATAATAAAATATCACGGATAACGTCAGCTTTTTTTATAGGATCGTTAGTATCATTGGGTAGTAGATGCTGAACTTTGTAATCTATAAAAACAACTTTATTTTTATCTAAATAATCTATAAGTTCTGTTGTAGAAACCTTATGAGCGAAGGAATCTGGATCTTCACCATCAGGAAAAGAGACTAAATAAACATTCAAATCTTCTTCTAGTAACATATCAATAGCTCTATAAGATGCTTTAATACCTGCATTATCAGCATCATACATTAAACATACATTATTAGTAAAACGATGTATTGCTTTTATTTGATCTTGAGTAAGACTAGTACCAGCAGAAGCTACTACGTTTTCTACACCTGCTTGTACAAGAGATATAACATCCAAATACCCTTCAGTAAGATAACATAAATTTTGCTGGACAATAGATTTTTTAGCAATATTCAAATTGTAGAGAACGTTACTTTTATTATAAACTAGAGTTTCAGGAGAATTCAGATATTTGGCAGCATTTGGAATATTACCAATAGATCTACCACCAAAAGCTATCACTCTACCACCCAAATTAAAAATTGGGAAAATTATTCTACCTCGAAATCTATCAGCTAAACTATCAGGCACTATCAATCCAGCTTTAACTAAATCATCAGTTGAATAACCGTTCTTAATAGCGTAATTTTTGAATGCATCACGGCTATTAGGACTATAACCAAGATTAAATTTGTGAATAGTAAAATCTGAAATACCACGATGATGAAGATAAGATAAAGCAGTATTGACGCCTTCTTCAGATTTCCAAAGTTGATTTTTAAACCATTCGAGAGCTAAATTATTTATAATAAAAATTTTCTCTTTTTCATCTTTTTGTTCATCAACTTGAGAATCATCTTCATCAAGCGGTATTTGATATTTCTTAGCTAAAAATCTAATAGCATCGGGGTATGAAAGCTGCTCAACTTTCATTAAAAAATTAATTACATTACCACCTTCACCACAACCGAAACATTTATAAATACCCTTATCTGGAGAAACACTAAAAGAGGGGGTTTTTTCATTATGAAAAGGACATAATCCGAAAAGATTATTCCCTTTTTTTTTCAAAGAGACGTACTCGCCAATAACTTGATCAATAGGGACATTTTCAAGGATAAAATCGATAGTAGATTTTTTAATCATAATCAGCAAAGATAAGGAAAAAAATTGAGATAAAGGTAATTTTTAGGGGCAAGTAAAAGATTAATCTTTTAAAATCAATATTGGATTTAATCTCAACTTCCTATATACATACCATGCTTGCCGATCTGATGAAGCCAAATTCAGCATCCTGCCTACATCTTCTATCAATTTCTTTAACAAATATTTGTGTTTTATTATATACCACATTATGTAGCTTTGCAGGTATTTAGTAGCTACACCTCTGAATTTATAGTTTATCCAATTCACAAATATGC